>DAOVEW010000094.1 GCA_030668755.1 Bacillota bacterium
CGAATGCGCTGCGATATGGCTCGGCCGGCGAGAGGAAGAAGACGAGCTAGACGAGCGGAGAACCGACTCCGACCAATCGCCGCACTCCCGAGGGAAGTGCCTTCGGCGCTCCGAGGCCGCCGATCTCCTCGGGGCGGTCACTGGACGCAGAGGGGGCGACCAGGGGCTGTGCTGGAGGGACGCTTTCGGCGCCAGTTCCGAGGGCCGGGAGGCTCGGCAGCCGCGCCCACACGGACTCCGAGTGCATGGTTGCGAAACGCTCACCCGCGAGCTCCATCGCCCGGCGTCCCTCAGGGCCGTGAGACGCGGTGTTGGCCACCATGCGGAGTGCCTGCAGGGCCGACGGCAGCTCGATCTCCGGCTCCGGCGACTGCGGCGTGGTGCGGGCGGGGGCCGGCCCTTTCGCGGCGCACGCCACGGTCATCGGAACGGGGGGTCGAGGCGTCGGCTTTTCGGCGCGCCGCGTCGGGCCCGCCTCGGGTGTGGTGGGCTCAACGGGTTGCTCTAGTGTGCCGCCCGGCGGCCCTTCAGCGGCCGTGTCTGTCAGGGATGCGACCTCGGTGGCCGCCGGAGCGGACACAGTCTGGGGCTCCGCCATCCGGACCGGGCCAGGCGGGGGAGCTTGGTCTCCGACAGGTCGCAGCAGCACCAGCACGCCGACAGCGGCGGCGGCGAGGGCCGCCGCGAGGGCGGGCCGCCACCGTGCGATTCGCGGGAACCGCAGCGTGCGAAGCCGCTGGGCCGCGGATACCGCCTCACGGACGCGCGCCGGAGCCTCCAGCGCCGGCAGAGAGCGAACGAGCCGCGCTGCCGAGGCGAGCGCGGCCAGGTCAGCGCGGCACCGAGCACACGAGCGCAAATGACCCTGGAACTGCAGCTCGGCGTTCGGCGAGAGACAGCCATCCAGGTGCTGATGGATGAGGGGCGCCGCCTGTCGGCAGGTGATCTGGGCGGCGAGGTCTTGGGCCAGCCGCCGGGCGACGCGGGCGCGAAGGTCGCCGGGGACGGCCACGCTGCGCAGGGATCCGACGGCGGCCGCGGCACTTCGAAGCCCGGCCGCCACTGCAGCGCACGACTCGCAGTGGCGGATGTGCTCTTCTGCGTCAGCCGCCCTGCGAGGGTGCAGCTCTCCGTCTACATACTCGGTTAGCTCGGCCTCCGATAGGTGTCGTCGGCGCATGGGGGTATCCACCTGCTGCTCAGTCCAGTCCCATCCACCCGCTTGGACACTTACCGGGGCAGCAAGTCGCGGCGCTGTCGGGCTCCTTCTCAGACACCCTCGACGCCGGAGCCGGGGTCGGCCTCGTCCGGTTCTCCGGGCGTGAGAGCCGACATGAGGACAGGTTCGGTGGCAAAGAGGGAGGCCTCTGTGCGAAGAGCGACGGCCACGGCGTCGCTGGGGCGAGCGTCCACTGTCACGACGTTACCGTCGAGCTGAATGTAGAGCTTGGCGTAGTACACCTTGTTCCAGAGGTCGTCGATGACGACCTTGACCAATCGCCCGCCAAGGCGCTCAATCAGCTCCCGCAGCAGATCGTGGGTTACGGGGCGGCCGAGATTCGCGCGGGTGGGCTGCAGCACGCTCCAGATGGCCGCGGCCTCGCACGGGCCGATGCTCATGGGAAGGAGGTGGCTTGCGTCGTCCCGCAGGACCAGCAGGTACTCCGAGTCCGAGTTCTGGCCCACCCGCCAGACCGTCACTGGCGCTTCTGACATCAGTCAGCTCCGAGGGCCGGCGTGCGCTCCGCCTCCGTACGCAGCTCGTGATGCCACCAGACGGAGCTGAGCGCTCGTTCCGCTTGTCCCTCCGGCCCTGTGTCGGCCTTCGCCAGCGCTTCCGCAGTTCCCTCCGCCACCATCGCTACGCGATCCGGCATTCCCCTCTGCCGCATGTAGCAGCGCACCTGGACGGCCGAGAGCCGCTCGTCCCAGGCGACTGCCGCGGCGGCCAGCGCGACGCTGATACGCTGGATGCTTCCGCGCGCGCTCTCGTGAGACCACAGGCGCGGCATGGAAAGGCGGAGAAACAGCACGCCATCGCGGGGGTCGATGGTCACAGAATCCACGCGGCAGTTGGGGTCAACGGCGCGCGCCTGCCCGCGCAGGTGTGCCAGGAGTTCTTGCTCGACCGATTCGACGCTCTGTTCGAAGCGGAGTGCTGCGGGCACGGGCTCGGCAACCGGGTCGTCTGGCGCGCACACATCCCCGGCCGGCCCAGGCAGAAAGGCCCCGGAGGGCGATTCCTTCTCCGCGAGCAGCCGGTCGGCGCTGGTTCCCCGACCCAGGACAACTGCGAATGCGGTAATGACGATGAGGACGCTGAGGACGGCCCATAAGAGAAGGGTGGTTGGAGAGACGCCGCGTCCCGCCCTCACCTGCTCCGCCGCGGTGGTCACCGCGCGCGTGACAGCATCCGTCACGCGGGGCACGACCCGCTTGCCGCCGTGGGAGAAGACCTCGTCGATCAGGTCCTCCATCGCCTTGCGGTCGGCGGCGCTGGTGGGCTTGCGGGCAAGGGCCATCTTATACCACTTGATGGCGTCGTGGCGCTTGCCCTGGTCACGGGCTATGCTGCCCAACACTGAGTAGGCTGCGGCGTTGTCCGGGTCTTGTTCGAGAACCTCGCTGCACTTCGCCTGCGCCAGCGCGTACTGCCGCCGCAGTCGCAGCACGTTGGCAGTGACCAGCAACAGGTAGACCTCGCCCTCTGACTCTGGCACCATCGCCTTTGCGCGAGCAGGACGCCCGCATCCAGGGCAGACCGACTCCCAGTCACCGACGGTCCAGCCGCAATACTCGCACTTCGTTTCTATGCTGCTCGTCAACGCCGGCCTCGCGCCTAGATCGCGTCCGCCCTCCTCTAAAGGACCTTCTACCCAATGGGGGCGAAAGTAAACGCTCGTTCCCGCAGGGCCGGATCTCGAAGGGGACCACGAGGACGGGCGAGCAGACCATCTCGGTGGCTGCGGATGCGGGGGCGCGACGGTGAGGGACCCGGCCTATTCCCAGCGGTCTTTGCGACAGATTTCGCTCAGCGACTTCCGCGGCCGGGCGCTCGGCTCCTCATCCGGATACCCCAATGGCGTAAGGGCAACCACGCGGACCTCGGCGGGCACGCCGAGGGCGTCCCTGGCCTTCTGCTCGTCGAACCAGCCAATCCAACAGGTGCCCATGCCCTGGCCTTCGGCGGCCAGTACCAGGTGCTCCATGGCGATGCCGATATCGAGCAGGTAGTAGTCCTGGTCCTTCTTCTGGCCGCTTTGGCTCGGATCGGCGCAGGCAGCGATGATGCAGGGGGCATGCTCCAGCCACTCGTTGCCTGCCTCCGCCAGCGCTCGCTTCACCTTGGGATCGGTGACGACGATGAACGTCCAGCACTGACCGTTCGCCCAGGACGGCGCGAGCCGGGCCGCCTCCAAGATCTGATCGACCTTGGTCTGGGGAATCGGATCGGGCCGGTACTTGCGGATGCTCCTCCTGCGCCGGATGAGTTCCATGAACTCCACGTTCATCACCCCTTGAGCGGGCCACTTGCTCAGATGGATTATAGAGCACAGGCCTGGTCTGTCAAGCGGGCCGCCCGGCGTCTGTCAACTGCAAGAGAGAACGGTCTGCGAGGGGTGTGAACCGAGATCAGCCAAGGCCCAGAGGGGTCTGGACAGGATTCGCAGCTAGGGCGTCGAATCTCCACCATCGGTGGCACGTGCGACGGGCCGCCGGCCGGTAAGTGAGCTGCGAGGGATATTGCGAGTCATGGCGACTCCTGCTGAAGTCGCGAAGCGCCTTCAGGACAACATCCAACGGGTCATCGTTGGGAAAGAAGATGCCACTCGCCTCGCGATCATCGCTCTATTCGCGGACGGCCACCTGCTGATTGAGGACGTGCCGGGGGTGGCGAAGACCATGCTGGCACGCTGTCTCGCCCGCTCCATCGGAGCCAGCTTCCGGCGCATCCAGTGCACGCCGGACTTGCTCCCAACCGACATCACCGGGCTGTCGGTGTTCAACCAGAAGACTGCGGAGTTCGAGTTCAACCCCGGGCCCGTGATGTCGAATATCGTGCTCACCGATGAGATCAACCGCGCCCCGCCTCGCACGCAGTCCGCGCTGCTGGAGGCGATGGCCGAGGGACAGGTGACCGTGGACGGAGTGACGCGTCGGCTCGCCCGACCCTTCTGCGTTATTGCGACACAGAACCCGATCGAGTACGAGGGGACCTTCCCGCTTCCCGAGGCGCAGCTCGACCGGTTCGTACTCCGGATGACCATCGGTTATCCGTCGGCCGAATCGGAGAGCGAGATCCTGCTGCGTCTTCAGTTGAGCCACCCCGTCGAGGAGATCCAGCAGGTTGTCACGACCGACGAGCTGCTCGGGGCACAGCGGCGGGTGCGGGAGACCTTTGTCCACCAGAAGGTGAGAGATTACATCGTGAGGCTGGTGCAGGCGACGCGCTCCTACCCCGACGTCGCGCTCGGCGCCAGCCCGCGGGGGTCGCTTGCACTGCTGCGGTGCGGGCAGGCGCAGGCAGCGTGCGAAGGACTGGACTTCGTGCTTCCCGACCACGTGAAGGCGCTGCTGGAGCCGACCGTGGCGCACCGTCTTATCCTGACGCCGGAGGCGCGCCTCGCCGGCCGCGGTGGAAGGGCGGCCCTCAGCCGGATTGCGAACCAGGTCGAGCCCCCGGTGGGCGAGGCATACGCCGCCGAGGAGAGGAGCTAGGCCTCGCCGCACACCCGCTGGTGCCTCATCACCAGCGCCATCCCGCCCATGGGCAGCGCCGCGCACGGTTCACCCAAGGATGACGAAAGAGAGCAGGCGGCTACGTGTCACAGGTCTCCACCAGAAGGGCGCGGCCTTCAGTGGGCACGTTACGCTGCTCCAGGGCGTCTCGGGTGACGCGGGCGATGAACCTCACCATCCATATGAGGATAAAGGCAGCGATTAGGACGAGCGCGGCATAGCCCACCCGCCGCACCCACAGCTCGGCCTTCTCGGAGGGCAGCATCACCTCTCCTCACGGGAGACGAAGAAGCAGACGGCAGACTTACGGCGTCCTCACCTTTCCTGTGTGGCTGAGCCGGCAGCACGGGCCACGACGCTAGGATGAGGAGGGCGCAGCCAGCTTCTGAATGCGGTTGTTGCCCCAGTCTGAGACGTAGATCGCCCCGTCCTCTCCCACGGCGACGCTGATGGGGCAGTCCAGCTCGCCGTCACCGCGGCCGCGCTCGCCGTAGACCCAGAGCAGCTTGCCGCCGGGCGAGAATTTCTGGATCCGGTGGTTGCCGAAATCAACGACGTAGAAGTTGTCTTCCGCGTCGACACATACATCATAGGGGCGGTCGAACTGCCGGGGGTCAGTTCCCTCCTCACCCCACTTACCGTCGAAGTCGCCGTCCGTCGTGAAGCGCTGAATCCGATTGTTGCCGAGATCGGCGACGTAGAGCCGATCCCTGCTGTCGATGGCAAGGCCGGCCGGGTGTCGGAACTGCCCGTCCTGACGGCCCTCGGTGCCCCACTTCATCACGAACTTCCCGTTCGGGCCGAACTTCTCGACGCGGTTGTTGTTGAAATCGGAGACGTAGATGTAGCCCTCGGAGTCGACCGCGACTCCATAGGGGAAGAGGAACTTGCCGTCCGCCTCGTCGTAGCCCCATGGCGAGCCCTTGCCGCCGAACGTCATCAGGAAATTGCCGTCCTTGGAGAACTTCTGCACGCGGTGGTTCCACGTGTCCACCACGTACACACTGCCGCGCCTGTCTATGGCCACCGAGCGCGGACACTGGAGCTTGCCGGGATCGCTGCCGTGCTCGCCGAATGCGCCGGTGACGCTGCCGTCCCCGTCGGCGCGCAGAATGCGGTCGTTCCATGTGT
>DAOVEW010000215.1 GCA_030668755.1 Bacillota bacterium
ATCGCCAGTCTGAAATGCAGCGGATGCATTATGCACGCACGGATCGGAATCCAGTTCGGCAGGAAGCCATACCACCGTCACCCCTCTCGCGCTGTAGATCGTCTCCTCCCCCATGTCAGTCTCCTTCCTCGGCAGTCTGAAGCTCTTCGCCCAACTGAACACCGGCCCTTTCGAGCGCGCTTCACCAATCAACCACTCTCTGACTTGTCCTGCTCCTCGCTGTTGCCCTTCCTTCCCGCCCAGCATCAACGCGAGCCCGAAGATCGCCGCGAACACCGCCAGACCTACACCGAGCTTCTTCATCTCTCTCTCGCCCTCTCTATCCGGCCGGCAAGGCCTTTGGCCCATCTCCATGAAGAACCACAAGGCACAAACCGATCCGTTCAAGGATGCCCAACATACTTGCCCCAGCTAGGCTGTGTAACCAGACATGTTCCCGCTCAGTAAGCAATATCCCATTATACATCTTATCCCGGTGCTGAGGCATAGCCGTCCGCGACAGAAGATGATGCGCGCACATCCCAGCCTCTTTCTTCCCCGATATTTCGCTCCTGCCCTTAGCGCGCATACAAACATCCCATCTCCAGCGCCGTCTCTCAGTCGATGAACTTAGAACGAAGCCGCCCTTCCAGCTATGATGATTCGGTCCACTATGTCTTTCTCGGTTTCCTGGTTCATCCCACCACCTCTTTAGCCCGGCTATCTGCCTTGCCTTGCTCTCCGGCCGCCTCCGCATTTGCGACATTTTTTCCCGGGCTTCCACTGTATGTTTTCTCCCTCGATTCGCCTCCGCTATCTTCGCGCATGTCTCCGCCGACAGCTTTTTGCCCCGATTCGCCTCCGACATTTTTCTGATCGTCTCCGGCGAACGTTTTTTCCCCCGCTTCGCCTTCGCTATTTTCTCGGCCACATCCCCAGCCGAGCGTTTCGGGATCCCTAGTCTATGGATCCATTTCCCTATCTGCGGCGCATGGCATCCAAGCAGATCTGCGATCTCTTTCAAGCTCTTATCGAGCACCACATACTGCTCATAGAGCCATTCCCGATTCCTCCAGAGTCGATCATCCGTCATCCTCGCGTCACTCGCCGATCTTCGCGGTATCCCATATTTCTCCAGGTACTGGTAAATGGTCTTCTTTGTGCTCCCTATCTCCCGCGCAATTTGCAGGCCCGACTTCTGCTGTCCAATGTACTGCTGCTCCAACCATTCTCTATCCCTGTATAGCCGTTTCCCCTTCATGCGCTTTCGTCGGGCCCCTGCTGTGCCGTTGCCCTCACTACCTCCGCCAGATGTTCCGCCTCATCTACCGTGAACTTGCCCTCCGCCTCGATCACAACCAGCCGCTCGCCCGTCTCCTGATCGAACATGCCATCAACCATCCAACCTCCGCGCCGCACCAGCGTCCTGCACTTCGCCATCTGAGGCCCCTCCCGACACACAAAACGCCCCGCGCCGCCCGTGCATTACCCTTGCGAGGTTCAGCACTGAGCGATTGCGCGGGGCGCAACCTGATCTTAGCAGATTTTGACAGGCGGCTCTCATTTTCATGCGCTGAACCTCGCAAGTGCCCCCATCATACCTATCCCGCGCCTCCGTGTCAAGGCCTCAGCGCCCTTTCGATCAGCTCATTGACCTGCTGCCTGACTTCCGGCGACTGCGCCAGCTCGGAGGCCAGGCGATTCGATGCAGTATGCCGATGCTCCACCACCATCCGCTCGGGCCCGCCTCCTGGCCCCGCCGCCCCGCCGCCTATGTACTCTGCCGGCCCGGTCCTCCAGAAGCCCGGCAGACCCATCGCCGCGGGCTCCCATACCTGTCCCGGCCGCGTGCGCCGTGCCCCCCTCTCGCCCTCAGATGGCGACGCCGCCCCTCCCGCAAACATCCCACCCTCTCCGAAGCCCATCTCATAGCCCGCTTCCCCGAAGTAGTTCTCCATGAGACGCTGCTTCACGCTCTTCCCACTCGCCGCCTTGACTACCTGTTCACCGGCCCAGTCTACGGCCATACCAAAGCTTACCAGATACTCGGTTGCCTCCTCGGCCGCCGTCGTCAGCGAATGGCCGGCCAGCTCATCACTTGCTTGCGCCGCGGCTTTGCCGACCTTCTCCAGTTCATCCGCGGCCTCGGCACCCCATCGCTTTTGATATTCAGCGTATCCGCGCTCACCGGCGTGCACCATACCTCCAATCACCGGCAATGCCTTGAGTCCCATCATGCCCCACTTGGCAGCGCCTGCCCCGATCCCTTGCTCCTCCGCTGCTTCCTTGGCGGCGCGCGCCTGCTTATACCAGTCATAGCCGGCATAGGCGGCCAATGCGATAACGGCCCACCTCGCGGCCCTATTCCGCTGGTGCGCCGCCGTGTTGATGTCCAGCGCCGCCGTCTCGGCCCCCAGCGAGCCCTTGAAGTAAGCCAACACAATGCGCGCCGCAGCGACTGTGTCGCTTACCGTCCGCACTGCATGATGCGCCAGGCCCGCTCCCAGTGCGAGTACCGCCAGGCCCGCCCCGGCTACGATGAACGGCTTGCCTAGCGGCGTCCGCACGAACCAGGCGAAGCCGTCCAGCAACGGCTTGAGCGCATCCGCCGCGCTCGTTACTATCGGCTCAAGCGTCTCGGCGATGCTCAGTCCAACCTCAGTTACGGATGCCTTCATCCGCGCCATCGCCTGCGCTCCGCTGCCCGCCATCTTGTCGTACGCCTCAGACGCCGCGCCCGCCTTGTTCTCCATCATCCCCAGCGTCGCGTTGAACTTCTCCCCGCCGGAGCCGACCAGCGCGAGGCCCGCCTTCGCTGCATCTGACGAACCGAGCAGCTTGCCCATCTGCTCGACACTTCCACCAGTCGCCTTCTCAAGCTCTGCCATCACCCCGACGAGGCCCTTCTCCTTGAGGGCTGTCTCGCTCAACTCTATGCCGAGGGAGGCCGCGAGCTTGCGCTGATCATCAGTCGGCTTTGTCATACTAACAAGGGCCATGTTGAGGCCGCGCGCCGCCATATTCGTGCGCAGACCCTGCGTAGTCATCGCGGCCAGCGCCGCGTTGGTCTCGTCTATACTCAGGCCCGCCGCGCTCGCCGTGGCCGCCACGTACGCGTATGCCGACGACAACTCCCCGAAGGTCGTCTTCCCCGCCTTGACCGCCATGAACATCGAGTCGGCAATGTCCGTAGCGTCTTCTGCGCTCTTCCCCCAAGCGTTCATCACCGTGGTCATGCCGTCCACGGCAGTCGCGGTATCCGTCACGCCGCCCACAGCGGCCTTTGACGCGGTGCCCAGAAATTCTATCGCATCAGCCGCATCAACGCCCGCGCTTATGGTCTGGTACAGGCCCTTCGTGAGTACGTGCACGCTCTCGCCGGTTTCAGTTCCCAAGGAGCGCACGCCCCGCTCTAACTGGTCCATCGAGACCGTCGCGGTGTCAACGAGTGTACTGACCTCCGCCATGCCCTTGCCCAAGGCGAGGCCCTCGCGCACAGCTAATGCTGACGCCCCGACGATGGCGCCGCCGGCGATGATGGCGCCGTTCGCGAGCTTATCCTGAGCCCGCCGCACTTTTTCGAGCTGCGCCGCCGCTTTCTTGCCGCTCTTGTCCAACCCCTTGAGCGCATCCTCCGCGCGCCCGATGGCGGTGACGTTCCCCTGGGCGTCAATCTCGATTTCGAGCAGTACCTTCGCCATTATGCCGTTGCCCTTATCGTGGGACAGGTGCCCTCACCTGTCAATCGTGGGACAGGTGCCCTCACCTGTCAATGCCGTTGGCGTTGCGCCGTCGCCGTTCCCCTCGACCCCATCCTGTCTATCCTGTTGAATGGCCGTGCGCCGCCACATCTTTCCCATGCCGATACCCCAACCATCTCCACACATCTTCCACCGCCATCTGATCCAGCTCATGCGGCTTCAGCCCCAGCCTCTCGCAGATCCAGCAGTCCATGATCTCTTCGGGGATACTCTCCCCGCCCTCCAGGTATTCGGCTTCGGCGTCCTTGAAGGGCCGATGCCATCTGCCCGGGACGCCTTCCAGCGGCTTGGCGAAGAGGTAGTA
>DAOVEW010000110.1 GCA_030668755.1 Bacillota bacterium
TGGATATGTCCGCGCACGTGTACGACGTAACGGTGGACCCGCGCGACCCGAACGTTGTGTACGCATGCGGGTTCAACTCCGCCGCCTACCGCTCGGCCGATCGCGGGGAGACCTGGGAGCGGATCAAGGGCTTCAACTTCAAGTGGGGCCATCGCGTGGTGCCGGACCCGCTGCACCCAGGCAACATCTACATCACCACATTTGGTGGAAGCTGCTGGTATGGCCCCGCGCTAGGCGATCCCTCCTCGCCGGAGGACATCGCCGCCCCCGTGCGGCGGGCGGGCCCGCCCGCCCAGTAGCCTGCGGACCGCGCCCCGTCACCTGCAGCCGTCAGCGCCGGCAGAAGAGGATGTTCTCGTTGGCAGACCGAATCGCAGTGCGGCAGATGCAAGGGAGCAGAGCATGAAGTGGACCCTGAACACGTACCAGGTCGCCCAAGAGTGGAGCCTGGACCATCTCATCGACATGTGCCAGAAGACCGGCTACCCGTACATCGAGTTCCTAATGGACTTCGGCCAGCCGCACGGCCTGGAATGGGACGCGCCCGAGCCGCGGTTCGAGGAGGTGAAGCGGAAGCTCGACGCGGCCGGGCTCAAGTTCAGTTCGTTCACGAGCTGTCAGACGTTTCACTCGCCGGACGCTGGAGATCGGGCCGAATCGGTGCTGCGGGTCAAACGGGTCATAGACATGGCGCGGAAGTTCGGCTGCGATCACGTGCGCGTTCTCGGCGATCGTCTCCCTGAGGAGGAAGCAGCGCGCTCCGCCGTCGTAGCGAACGTCGCGGAGAGTATCCGGGAGCTGGGCGAGTACGCAGGCGAAGGCACCGCCGTCTCCATGGAAATGCACAACAGCTTCACTGACCCACACTACTCGATGGCGGTGGTCAAGAAGGTGAACCTCCCGAACGTCGGATTGGTGTTCAACGGACAGTGGCCGGTGGGCAGGGACTGGAAGTACTCACTGCCCGCAGGCGCCGACTCCATCGGGCCGTTCTACGACATGGTGCGCCCGCATCTTACCTCCATCCATATCCACCACATGGAGCGCCCCGAGGAGCTGCCCTACTGGCAGGAGTGGTTCCGCCTGCTGAAGCAGGATGGATACGACGGCTACGTGGCCAACGAGGCCTCATACGACGGGCCGGACCCGGAGAAAGTCTTGCGCCTCTATACTGCGCTGTTCGAGGCGCTTACTTCATCCTGAGAACGATACCGTGAGGAGTGGCATGGCGGACAACGTGAAGCTGGGGATCATCGGCGTCGGTCAGATCGGCAAGATGCACTTGGACACGTACGAAGACCACCCGGTTGAGGTCATCGCCGCTGCGGACATCGACGAGGCGGAGCTGGAGCGGGTGTCCCAGCAGTACAGCATACCGAAGGTGTTCACGGATTTCCGGCAACTCCTGAAGATCGAGGAGATACAGGCCGTGGATGTGTGCCTGCACAACAACCTCCATGCGCCCGTGACGATTGCCGTCTTGGAGGCCGGCAAGCACGTATACTGCGAGAAGCCAATTGCGGGCTCCTACGCCGACGGAAAGGCGATGGTGGAGGCGGCCGACAGGACGGGGCGCATGCTGGGCATTCAGCTCTTCAGCTTGTTCTCTCTCGAGACGAAGGCTGCGCGGCGCCTCATTGATGAGGGTCACCTTGGAGAGCCCTACTACGCCAAGTCCATCGGCTTCCGGCGGCGGGGCCGGCCCTATGTCGATGGCTACGGCACGAGCTCGTTCGTCCAGCAGAGTGTCGCCGCCGGCGGAGCACTGTTCGACATGGGGGTCTACCACATCGCACAAATCCTCTACCTGCTCGGCAATCCCGACCTGGAGACGATCAGTGGAGTCACTCACCAGGAAATCCCGATGTACCAAGACCGGCAGCAGCATTCTCACTACGATGTGGAGGAGCTCGGCGTCGGCCTCGTGCGCCTGAAGGGGGGAATCACCTTCTTCATCGAGGAGAGCTGGGCGCTGCACCGTGGTCAGCCGGTGCCGTCGAGCGAGATCTTTGGCTCGAAGGGCGGTGTTCGCCTCAGTCCCTTCTCCTATCACAGCACCATCGCTGACATGGAGACAGACTCCACTTTCGACCTCAAAGCCGCGAACGTGCGCTGGCACAGATGTCTGCCCGACACGGACGCCTACGACGGCGCTCAGGACCATTGGGTGGCCGCCCTGCAGGGCCGGGGGCCCCTCATCGACAGCGCCGGGCTCGCGCTCGCGACGATGAAGATAAGCGAAGGGATCTACCTGTCCTCGTCGCTCGGGCGAGAGGTCACCAGACAGGAGATCGAGCAGAAGTCGGCTTCGAGGGCGGTGGAGGTATAGGGGTCCGAGGGCCGGCGCGCCGCGCCGCGCGCGGCCAATCCTAGGGCACTGACGTCGCAACTATCGTCCCCGACTGGCACTACAAGCGCCGGGGAACGGAGGTGCCTCATTGCCCCTACCTCCTCAAGGAGTGTGGGGAACGCGCCCACGACGGAGGCTCACCGCCAGCGGGGAATCACAGCAGGTCCAGGTGCCTTGTCGCGTCTCGCCCAGAGCATACCACAGGGCGACGACGCCGATACTCAGCGTGCGTGACTCGCGCGACCAGCATTCCACCTGAGGAAGCCACAGACTGGGAATGCCGCTAAGCGGGAACGGCTTCACACATGGCGGAGGGGGTGGGATTCGAACCCACGAGGGGCTTGTGGCCCCCAACGGTTTTCAAGACCGTCTCCATCGACCGCTCGGACACCCCTCCGCGCGCACGTGAGGACGCCGCTCTAGGTAGACACCGTCGCTTCGCCCATGCCCCGCTGTTAGTGAACCAGATCGAGTTGCTGCAGCACTTCGATGGCGGTGTCAATATCCTGGTCCGACATGTGCCAGCCCAGGCCACCGCCTTGCGCTTTCGCCTCGTCACGGGATATCCTGCCGCCCACCTGGCCCAGCAGGTAGTAGAGTTTCGCGGCACAGGAGAGCTGCCAGTAGTTTGCCCCAGTTGATGTTATCTTCAGTACGATCTCGCGCACTCTCTGAAAGCCCTCGGGATCGAAGACTTGGATGCCTTTCAGATACTCCTTCCCTTCCTGTGTCAGGATGTAAGTGTAACCGGGGCCGGTGCGGGCCTCTGTGAGCCGCTCCATGGCTACCTGGCTATTGGTCTCAGCGGTGATCGTGGAACTGTAAGGACCATAGTAGTGAGGTCCAAAGCCCATCGGAATGTCCATTATCTCAGCGACGAAATAGGCGAGCTTCTGGAGATACGTCCGGCCTTCGACCTTCCCGCCCGCAGCGTTGACAATACCAAGAACAACGTCCTCCGCGTCCATGCTCAGGCCTCCTCTCCCCATTCATCCATGACTTCGCTCACCTCGCTCGACAACCTCTCACGCTCCTCTTGCCGCTCAGCGCGTTGGGACGCCTCGAATGGCACGTATACTGATAGCCGCTTGGTCCCCGGCAACGGATTGCTGCCGAAGATGTCGGAGACTTTGTCAAAAGTCGTCGGCTCTGGTTCCCCGGTCTGTACGTAGATCCCTTCCGGATCAATGCCCGGCTCCGTCGAGGACGGGCTTGGCGGGGGAGTTTGGACCAGGTCCACAATCACGAGACTCTCGTGCACTCCCAGGCGCGCTGCTATTCGCTTCTCCAACTCGGCCCTGCGGTCTGGCTTGGCCAGCTTTCCCTGCTGAAATATGCTCACGTCTGTGAGCGGCTTCTCACACACCCGCAAGGGCAGCCTACGCTCTGTCAGGCGTTCAGCTAGCTCCCCAGCAACTGTGCCCTTGCACTGGGACAGTATCGTGTCCAGGGTGCGCCGATCATCGTAGGCTAGCCAGCGCGCGCAGAAGTCGGCCTTGTCTCCGCCATACGTATAGAGATCCTTGATCTCACTGCACCCGTCATCCGCCGCCAAGAGAATCGCTCGCGCGAGCAGGATGTCAGTGCTTCGCCGAATCTTATGCCGATAGACCTGAAGAGTCATCTGATATCGGGCCATGAGATGCTGCTCAACGGCAGGAACGCTTTCCTCCGCGACTCCCAAGTACGAGTCACCGGACGGCGCCGAGATTACCCGAAGCCCATCCAATACCCTCTCCAGGTCGTAGACGCCATACTTCACTCCACAGAAACGCGAATCGCGGAGGAGGTAGTCCAACTTGTCGGCGTCCAGAGGTCCCGACACAATGGACTGCGAAACGCTGGGCCGAGCCGAATGCCCGATAATAGCGGCGATCTGATTCCTACGTTCGCCGAGGATTGACTTCAGTTCGGCGTCGTGAGTGATGATGTCTACAGTAACAAGTTCGTGGAGATTCCCAGAGCGGATCTTGTTCCCTGGACCATACTCCCGACTAAGCTCCGCAAGTGGGGTCTCCGAGACGTGAGAGAAGGGACCATGCCCTACATCATGCAGAAGCGCCGCAAGGCGCACGTCCTCAACCTCTTCATCGTCCAGCACTTTCTTGTCATCGTGTTTTTCATAGTAACTGTTCAAACTCTTGGCCATCTCGCCAGCCACATGCATCACCCCGAGTGAGTGATCGAACCTCGTGTGGAGTGCTCCGGGGTATACGAGATAAGCCATAGCGAGTTGGTGTATGCCACGAAGACGTTGCACAGCCCGCGAGCTGAACACCTGTTCCTCTAGCGAGCTGTACTCAATCAGCCCGTGTATAGGGTCTCTGACTTCCACTTGATGCTGCCCCCTCTAGTCCGTCACGTCACGCGTACCTTCTGATGCTCATCAGCACCTTGCCGATGACCTGGACGTCGTCGGCCACAATGGGTTTCATCTTCTTGTTCGCGGGCTCCAGGTGGACGCGATTGCGGCGGCGGCGCAGGTACTTCACCGTGGCCTCGTCTTCGAGCAGCGCGACGACGATGTCACCATCATCTGCATACGGCTGCTGACGCACGACGACGTAGTCGCCGTCGAAGATACCGGCGTCGATCATGGAGTCGCCCTCGACCTGGAGCATGAAGCACTGGTCGTCTTTCACGACGTCGCGAGGCAGCGGGAAGACCTCCTCGATGTTCTCGGTCGCGAGAATGGGCTGCCCCGCTGCGACCCGCCCGACGATCGCGACGGGGACCATCGGGACGGGAATCATCGTCGGGTCCGGAGCCTGAAGGATCTCGACTGAGCGAGCCTTTGTCCGTTCTCGCTTGATGTAACCCTTGCGCTCAAGCGCCTCCAGATGGCGCTGCACTGTACAACTCGACCGCAGACCCAGCCGCTGACCAATCTCCCGGACAGTGGGGGGATAGCCTTTCTCGCGGAGGATCTGATGAATGCCTTCCAGTACCTCTCGCTGACGATCGGTGAGCCGCCGCATGGCCGCCTCCTTGTCGACTGCTCAGTGTTCTGCCACAGCATACTACCACATGTGACCGCATTTTGCAAACAGCCGTTTGAAAAGGCATGACCGGTTTGGGCGCGGCAAACAAGAATCGGTCTCGATGTCATGCTGAGCGGACTGTCCCCCGTAGCCCTGACGAAGGTGCAAGCCCCCCC
>DAOVEW010000258.1 GCA_030668755.1 Bacillota bacterium
GGGCGTCGGCGTATTGCTCAACTGCGTGGTGATAGCGGCCAACGGTGGCAGCATGCCGGTGGACCGAGCGCTCGCAGTGCGCGCGGGGAACACGCGGCTCGTCGAGGCCTTGGACTCGCCGACTTACGTGAACCACACCCCGGCCACAGCGCAGACGCGGCTGCGGCCTCTCGCGGACGTGCTGCCGCTCCCACTCCTGGTGCCGAGGCCGCGGTTCTTCAGCCCGGGCAGCGTGGGCGACGTCTTCGTGACGGCGGGGGTGTGTTGGCTGATCTTGGGTGGGATGGGCGCCTTCGGGCTTGGCGGGAAGCCGGTGGAGGCGTCCGGCGAGAGCGACGTCGCAGAGGAGAAGTCGCCGTGAAGCTCAGCTACGCCGAGTTCGTGAAGTCGAAGGACACGAGCAGCCTGGGACACTGGTGTCTCTTCTTCGGGCCGGAGCCGCATCTGAAGCGGGAGGCGCTGGCGCGGGTGCGCCGAGAGGCGCGGGAGGCGGCGGGGGATGAGCCGAGCTGGGAGACGCTGGATGGCAGAGATCTGCAGGCGCGGGAGGTGCTGAAGCGGTGCCAGATGGGGGCGCTCTTCGGCGGAGCGCGGGTGATCGTGGTGCGGGAGGTGGAGCAGATGGACCACGATCAGCAGGCGGCGCTGGGGAAGGTGGTGGAGGCCGGCCTCCCGCCTGGCGTGACGGTGATCCTGGTCACGGGAGAGACCGGCGGTAGAAATAGGGCGCGAAGGCGCGCGGTGAAGGCGGCGCTGCGGCGAGCGGTCGAGGAGCATGGAGTCGCAGTCGAGTTCGCCCGGCTGAAGGTCGCGGAGGCGGCGCGCTGGGCCGTCGAGCGCGCCAAGCAGTTGGGCAAGAAGATGGAGCCCGCGGCCGCGCGCAAGCTCGTGCAGCAGCGCGTCGGGACCGGCTTGGGCGAGATCGAGATGGAGCTGGAGAAGCTCGCTGTGTTCGTCGGGGACGGCGGGAGCATCGGGACCCAGCAGGTGGACGAGGTGACGCCGCGCCTGGTGGAGGAGGACGTGTTCAGGCTGGTGGACGCGGTGGCGCGGAAAGAGGCCGGACGGGCGGCCTCGATTCTCCGCGGCCTGCTGCGGGAGAAGCGGGAGAGCCCGGGGCGCATCCTGTGGCTGCTGGCGCAGGAGATGCGGATGATCTGGGGGACGAAGCTCCTGCTGGAGCGTGGCTGGAAGCCGGGGCAGGAGCCGGACGAGGAGACGGCGGCCCTGCTGCCGCAGGACGACGCCAAGAACGCCCTGGCGCAGTTCGCGAGGAAGCCCTGGCTTGCGAAGCGCACCGTCCGACAGGCCAGAGCGCTGTCGTGGGGCCAAGTGGCGGGGGCAGTGCAGGCGCTGAACGGGTGCGATCTCGCGATCAAGGGGATTCGGGGAAAGCTCAACGACGAGGCCCTCGCGCTCGAGCTGCTGTTGGTGGAGCTCTGCACGGGGCTGGAGATGCCGGTGTGGGAGACCGCGAAGGGGGAGCGGGTGTTGGGATGAGGAAGCTATGGGCAAGAGGTCTGATGGCCGCGGCATGACGAGACGGGAGTTTCTGAAAAGGGCCGCGGCGGGCGCCTTCGTTGCGGCCGGTTCGCCCCCCGGCGCGCTGGTGGGCGCGGAGGAGAGGGTTTCGACGATGCCAAGCAACGAGCCGGCACAGAGCAAGCTGCCGCGATGGCGGGGCTTCAACCTGCTGGAGATGTTCACAGTGAGAAGCGAGGGGGACTGGCGGGAGGATGACTTCCGGTGGATGGCGGACTGGGGGTTCGACTTCGTGCGGCTGCCGCTGTGCTACACGCTGTGGATCGAGGGGGATGACGCGCTGAAGCTGCACGAGCCCGGCCTGGAGAAAGTCGATCGAGCGGTGGAGCTGGGGCGGAAGTATGGACTCCATGTGTGCATCAATTTCCATCGGGGACCGGGCTACAGCGTGAACCGCGAGCGGCAGGAGCCGTACAACCTGTGGAAGGACGAGGCCGCTCTGGAGGCGTTCATCCTGCACTGGACGACGTTCGCCGCGCGGTACAAGGGGATCGGCGGCTCAGAGGTGAGCTTCAACCTGATCAACGAGCCGGCGAGCCCGGTGGCGGAGATGACGCGGGATAACCACGAGCGGGTCGTGCGCACGACGGTGGCCGCCATCAGGAAGATCGACGCGGACCGCCCGATCATCGCGGACGGGGTTCAGTGGGCGACGGAGCCATGCCCGGAGCTGGCCGATCTGGGGGTTGCGCAGAGCTGCCGCGCCTATGCGCCGATGGGAGTCACGCACTACAAGGCGTCGTGGGTGGGGGAGCGAGAGTGGACGGAGCCGAAGTGGCCGGGCATGCCGGAATGGCGGAAGACGTGGGACCGGGAGGCGCTGGAGGAGTTCTACCGGCCCTGGGCGGACCTGGCGCGCCAGGGGGTCGGCGTGCACTGCGGGGAGGGCGGCGCCTACAACAAGACGCCGCACCCAGTGCTCCTTGCATGGCTTCACGATGTGCTCGACATCCTGAAGTCGCACAACATCGGCTACGCCCTGTGGAACTTCCGCGGATCCTTCGGCATCCTCGATTCAGAGCGGTCGGATGTGGAGTACGAAGACTTCCACGGGCACAAGCTCGATCGAAAGCTGCTGGATTTGCTGAGGGAGTTCTGAGTCAGCGATAGGCGGCGGGCTGCTGGCACTGCTTGCAGACCCGGCGAAGGGGTGCGCCGACGACTGTGATGTGATCCGGCCGGTGCTCGCTGACGCCGTTGCGGCCGCTTGGTGCGGTTGACAGGCTATCGCCCAGCGGCTAGCATTCAGTCGGCTGACCGCGGACAAAACGATACTGCTGTAGCAGGAACACGCACTTCAGCCCGTTGCGCGCCTGCTTTGCGTCATCCGGTCTACTGGGTGGCGGGAAGCGGGCGCGTTTGTTTCGCTCGGTGTTCCTGACAGGAACATGAGTGCCCACGTGTCGGCCCAGGGGAATACCATGGACGCTATCAGTAAGGACAATCGCGAGCGCTGGAACGCTTTGGCCAATGCCAACGTGATGCACTCAGTGCCTTTCCTGGACTTCACCCGCGAAGACGCCGCCGACTACGTATATGGCTATAGCATTCTCAAGGATGTCTCCGGGAAGAGGGTCCTCTGTCTGGCCAATGGCGGCGGGCAGGCGTCGGTCGCCTTTGGGCTGCTCGGCGCTGAGGTCACCGTGCTCGATCTCTCGGACGTGCAGCTCGCGCGCGATCGTCAGGCGGCCCTCCACCATGGTCTGACGGTGGAGACTGTCCAGGGCGATATGCGCGACCTGTCTGCGTTCTGCGCGAACCGCTTCGACGTGGTCTGGCAGCCCTACTCACTGAACTACAGCCCCACCGTGGAACCCGTCTTCGGGGAGGTGGCCCGCGTTCTCGAGCCTGACGGCATCTACCAGGTGACCTTCGGGAATCCATTCACACAGGCTGTGGACGATGATAGCTGGGACGGAGAAGGCTACCGCCTGCGCGGCCTCTACACTGATGGCGAAGACGT
>DAOVEW010000112.1 GCA_030668755.1 Bacillota bacterium
GCCGGCGAGTCTGCTTCGGGGCCGCTTGACGCCTTTGGCCACCGCGGAGAGCTTGCCGCGCTGGCGGGTGTAGAGCACGAGGATGCGATCCGCCTCGCCGAGATCGCGCTGGCGGATGACAACAGAGGAAACCCGATATAGGCGAACGCGCCTCACCGAACCACGCTCTCCCGCGCTTGCCGAGGGTCCAGGGACAAAGGGCCGGAAGCCATTTCGAAATCCCGCATCGGGGGTTCGGGAGCCCGCGGATGGGCTCCCGTACAGGGCAGGGCGCTCCGTTTCGGGGTTTCGAAATAACCTCTACCGAAGGACTTCCTCGGTCAAGGCGCCCAGCGACTGATCGTAGGCTTCGACGATGGCCACGCCGGTGCTCGTGCCGATGCGATTGGCACCGGCGTTTATCAATGCCCCCGCCTGGCCGATGGTCCGGATGCCGCCGGCCGCCTTCACTCCCATCTCGCCACCGACGGCCTGTCGGATGTGCTTCACGTCCTCGACTGTTACGCCGCGGGGGCCGCGGCCCGTGCAGGTCTTGATGAAGTCTGCGCCGACCGCCTTGGCGATACGAGAGACGCGAGTTTGCTCGTCGCGGCTGGTAAGTCCGACCTCGATGATAGCCTTCGTTAAAATGTCATCGCCGTCCTCAGTGAGGCCGGCGAGACGTGCGGCAGTGACGATTTCGTCGAGATCGCGCTGCACCGCGACGTAGTCGTGGGATTTGATGGCGGAGATATTGACGACGATGTCAAGCTCAATGGCGCCTGCGCTGATGGCATGGCGGGCCTCATAGGCTTTGACCTGAGTGGCAGCGGCGCCGAAAGGATAGGAGATCACCGTACCCACTTTCGCGTCCGAGTTCCGGAGTCTCTTCTCTGCGAGGTGACACCAGAACGGCAGAACGACGACGCAGGCGAAGTGGAATTCTATTGCCTCATCGCAGTAGCGCAGGACGTCGTCCCCAGTAGCATCAGGGCGCAGGATGGAGTGATCGATCATCTTCGCCAGGGCGATCCTCGAGAACATGATATCCCTTTCCGATATCCCCCTCGCCTGCCCTCCCGGTGAATCCCGCTACGGTCCCGGGCCCGCCGCTTTGAGGCCTCGAGCGGCCTCCTTCAACTCGCTTACGAAGCCCGCGACCATCTGAGCAAGTCCCGCCGAACTCTGCTCCCGATCGATCAGTGAGACTACGGCGCTACCGACGACTGCGCCGTCCGCCAGACGACACACCTCGGCCACATGGTCCGGCCGAGACACTCCGAATCCTACCGCGACCGGCTTCGCGGTCTCCGCCCGGATTCGGCCGACCAGGTCGGCCAGGTCAGGCGGGAGCTCATCCCGCGCGCCAGTCACTCCCATCCGAGAAACACAGTACACAAAACCGGTGGCAACTGCAACCACTTTTTTCACGCGGGCGGCCGGACTGGTTGGGGCAAGCAAGAAAATGGTGTCCAGCCCGCTGCCGCGGGCCGCGGCGATCCAGTCGTCCGCGTCCTCCGGCGGCAGGTCGGTTACAATCACCCCATCTACACCCGCGGCCGCGCTCTGTCGCGCGAACTCCTCTACCCCGAACCGCCAGATCGGATTGTAGCACGTCATCAACACGAGGGGAACATCGCGCTCGGCGCGGAACGCGGCGGCCATTTCGAGCACCTGGGCCGGCGTGACTTTCTCGGCAAGCGCGCGCTGGGAGGCTGCCTGAATGACGGCTCCGTCGGCCAGCGGATCGGAGAATGGAATGCCCAGCTCGACGATATCCGCGCCCGCATCGGCGACCGACCGCAGAAGCTCCGCGCACTGATCGGGCGTAGGGTGTCCGGCCACGAGAAAGACGATCAGGGCGCCCTGGCCGGCGCCGGCCAGCGCTTCGAAGCGAGCGGAGATGCGGCTCATTCGTCCCGCTCCGCCATCACCCGCTGCACCTCGCCGATGTCCTTGTCACCGCGGCCCGAGAGGTTGACGAGGACTACCGTCTCCGGAGGCAGTTCCCGCGCGAGCTCCATGGCGTAGGCTACCGCGTGCGCGCTCTCGAGCGCCGGCATGATCCCCTCGAGCCGGCTGAGGGCGTCCAAGGCCGCCAGTGCCTCGGCGTCGGTGGCGGCGACGTACTCGGCCCGTCCGGCCGACTGGAGGTAGGCGTGCTCCGGCCCGACGCCGGGGTAGTCCAGGCCGGCGGCGACGGAGTGAGTCGTCCGAATCTGCCCTTCGGGGGTCTGGAGGACCTTGCTGCGGGCCCCGTGGAGCACGCCCTCGGACCCGGCCGCGAGGGAGGCCGCGTGCTGGCCGGTTGCGAGCCCTCGGCCTGCGGCCTCGACCCCTATCATACGAACGTCGTCTTGCAGGAACGGGTGGAAGAGGCCGATGGCGTTGCTGCCGCCGCCGACACAGGCCACCAGGTAGTCGGGAAGGCGCCCGGTCTGGGCCAGGATCTGTTCCCTCGCCTCCCGGCCGATGACGGACTGGAAGTTGCGCACCATCGTCGGATACGGGTGCGGCCCGGCGGCCGTGCCGAACAAGTAGTAAGTCGTTTCGGCAGCGGCCATCCAGACCCGGAAGGCTTCGTTGATGGCGTCCTTCAGCGTGCGGCTGCCCGAGTCCACGGGGATGACATTTGCGCCGAGCAACTGCATCCGGTAGACGTTGAGGGCCTGGCGGCGGATATCCTCCTCACCCATATAGACGTCGCAGGCCATGCCGAAGAGGGCGGCCACGGTTGCGGTTGCGACCCCGTGCTGGCCGGCGCCGGTCTCGGCCATGAGCTTCTTGCGGTCCATCCGGCGCGCCAGGAGTGCCTGGCCGATGGCGTTGTTGAGCTTGTGGGAGCCGGTGTGGCAGAGATCCTCGCGTTTGAGGTAGATCTGCGCGCCGCGGCAGTGCTCGGTGAGGCGGCGGCAGAGGTAGATGGGAGTGGGACGGCCGACGTAGTCCCGAAGATATGCCTGCATCTCCTGCTGGAAGTCGGGGTCTTCGCGCGCCTGCTCATAGGCGGCGGCCACCTCCGTCAGCGGGGCCATGAGGGTCTCCGGAACGAAGATGCCGCCAAAGGGGCCGAAGTGGGTTCTGTCGGCGGTCTCGGACTGCCTGCGCTGCGCGGCCATGTCAGCGGATCCCGAGGTCGACCGCGCGCACGGCCGCGACAAACCGCGCCAGCTTCTCGTGGTCCTTGCGGCCGGGCGCGGACTCCACCCCGGTGCTGACGTCCACACCGTACGGCCGCACCGCCGCCACCACCTCGCCGACGTTATCCGCCGTCAAGCCGCCCGCCATAATCACACGGTAACCTTCCTGCACCAACCGGGAGGCCAACGCCGGATCGAAGCGACGGCCGGTCCCTCCCGCGCGCCCCGCCACATATGTGTCGAGGAGAATGGCTCTCGCCCCTTTATACCGGGCCACGTCGGCGCCGTCAAGTGTCCCGCGCACCCGGACCACGTTGACGACCGAGTAGGGCGCGAGCGAACCGGCGTAGTCCGCCGACTCCCCGCCGTGGAGTTGAGCCACCGTGCACCCGCTCACCTCGAGGACGCGCCGCACCTCCTCAGCCGGCCGATCCACGAACACGCCGACCGCAGTGATGAACGGCCCCAGCCTACGCGTGATTTCCCCTGCTTTCTCGGGCGTGATTCGCCGCGGGCTCTCGGCGAAGACGAACCCGAGCGCGTCTGCGCCGGACTGCACCGCGCACTGCGCGTCCTCGTAGTTGGTTATCCCGCAGATCTTTATCCGAGTCATGTCTCCCCCAGCAGCTCCCCGATCTTCGCCGCGGGGTCGTCCGCCGCCATCAGCGCCTCGCCGACGAGCATGGCATCCACGCCCGCGTCCGCGAGCCGTCGCACGTCCTCCCCTGTGCGAATACCGCTCTCTGAGACCACCAACACCCCCTCCGGCACGAGCGGCCGGAGCCGCAGCGTGGTGTCCAGCGACACCTCGAATGTCCGCAGGTCCCGGTTGTTGATGCCGAGGATCTCCGCGCCGCTCTCCAGCGCGCGCTCGAGTTCCGCCTCGTCGTGCACCTCGACGAGTGCGGCCTGGCCGCACTGCCCGGCGAGCCCGCTAAGTCGCCGGAGCCCAGCAGCGTCGAGCGCTGCCGCAATGAGCAGGAGGCAGTCGGGGCCGTCGGGGCCAGCCGACTCGGCGATCTGGCACTCGTCTATGATGAAGTCTTTGCGCAGAACAGGCAAGGAGCACGCCTCCCGCGCGACGACCACGTCCTGCAGCGACCCGCCGAAGAAGTGAGAATCGGCGAGCACCGACACGGCGGAGGCGCCTGCGCGGGCGTAGGTTCGCGCCAACTGGACCGGGTCAGCTCCGGGACATATCTCGCCCCGGGAGGGCGACCGTCGCTTGAACTCCGCGATCAGGGAGACGCCTTCGCCGCGCAGGGCCGCGGGGAAGTCGCGGCGAGACGGCGGGTGCGCGGGCGGGTGCCAGTCACCATATCGCTGCCGCAGTGGCGCGATCTCCTTGCGCTTATGATCGAGAATGCGGTCGAGAATCACGCGGGGCTCCTTCGCATGGCCTAGAATGCCTGAAGCTGGTGAAGCTTGCCGAGCGCGGCCCCGGAGTCGATGGACTCGGCTGCGATGGGAACGGCTTCTTGCAGTGTATCGGCATTGCCGCCGACGGCGATGGCCGCGGCCGCGTTCATGACGACCATGTCTCGCGCGGGGCAGTCCTCACCCTCCAGAATGCTCACGAGAAGCGCGGCGTTCTCCCGGGGACTGCGCCCCGCCACGTGGTCGGGGCCGTCCGCCCGGCGGAGGCCGAGATCTTCGGGCGTGACCTCGTAGCTATGGAGGTCGCCGTCCCGCAGCTCAGTGACGTGTGTCTCGGCAAAGGTCGAGAACTCGTCGAGCCCGCCGACGCCGTGCACGACGAACGCGCGCTGTGACCCTAGGTTACGCAGGACGCCGCCGTGAAGCTGAGTGAGCGCGGGAGCGTAGACGCCGAGCACCTGGCCCTCAGCTCCCGCCGGGTTCGTGAGAGGGCCGAGCATGTTGAAGACGGTGCGCAGGCCCAGTTCCCGCCGAACGGGCATCGCGTGCTTCATGGCCGGGTGGTAAGAGGGCGCAAACATGAAGCCGATGCCTATGTCGTCCACACACCGGACCACCTCCTCGGGGGTCAGGTCGAAGCGGATGTCGAGCGCCTCGAGGACGTCGGCGCTGCCGCACTTGCTGGTGACGGAGCGGTTGCCGTGCTTGGCGACGCCCACGCCCGCGCCCGCGGCGACGAAGGCGGCCGCTGTCGAGACGTTGAACGTCTTGATGGCGTCGCCGCCGGTGCCACACGTGTCGACGAGCGGACGCCGTTTCGGCTTGACCGGGCGCACGTGCTGCCGCATGACGCGCGCGAACTCGGTGACCTCCTCCACGGTCTCTCCCTTCATGCGCATGGCCACCAGGAAGGCCGCGATCTGCACCGGGCTCGCCTCTCCGGACATGATGGCGGTCATGGCCGCGTTCGCCTCCTGAGAGGTCAAGTCGCCGCCATCGGCCGCCTTTC
>DAOVEW010000146.1 GCA_030668755.1 Bacillota bacterium
GCGCGGTTGGCGCGGTCCGTCGCGGTGACGATCTCGTCCATATCACTCACCACTCATCCAGTGAGCGGACGCGAGGGCGAAGAGCCCGGCCGCAACGTACTCTCCGGTGACGATAGCCACCACCATGATGATTCCCGTGCACAGGCTATTGATCCGTCTCGTCGTCTCGTTCGACATCACGCCTCCTCTCTCGCGAGTTCGCGGTTTGCCGCGTCCGTCGCGGAGACGATCTCCTCCCATGTGGCAGGGTCAGACATCGGACCGTTCCGGATCCAACCCGCTCCGCACGTCCTCCGGAAACGGCGTGAGCTTCACGCGGTCACCGATCTTGTAGCCGCTCGCCTTGATCGCGTCGCGGATGCTGCCACCGGGTCCGACATACCAGAGCCGGAGCGAGATCCGGTCCGGGTCCGTCGTGGATTGGACGACCTCCAGCACGATATCCTCAGGCATTGCCCCACTCCTTATCGCAGCGCTCACAGTAGTCCTCGCCCGCCCACCGGACGGTCTGCCCGCAATTCGCGCAGACGCACGGCATCAACGCCCGCGCCATCGCGCGGACCTCGTGTCCCACCGCGCCACCTGAGTATTGAGGACTACATAGTTCCGCCACGCGGGCAGGAGCGATTAGCTCATTCATGGCATCACGGGATCAGGTGCGAACGGGATATCATCCAGGTTCCCGCCGCCACCGGACGTCCGCCCGAACTTCGCGCGCAGAGCTGCGCCAAACTCCTCTGCCTCGTCCTTCGAGAGTTTGCCCGTGATCGCGCCTGAACCGCCGACAGGGAAGAGCATCCCGACCTTGAGCCGGGTCTTGCCCTCGTACGTGTCCGGTGCGACATCGAACTCGACCTTGTTGCCGACAATGAGATCGGTCTCGTGGATGTCCGCGACGTTGTCGCCCGGGAATCCGCACGCCTCGAGCTGCTTCCGCGTGTACTTCGTCGCCGCCTTCGTGAATGACAGATAGGCGTTCGCGGTGTCGCCCGCCTCGTTCACGAGCGAGATGACGACTTGGTACGATCCGCTGTTGGATTTCACAATCACGGTTGCGGTGATTTTCCCGATGTGGTGCCCTTCAATCATCATCTATTCACCCTCCAGTAGATCGTTCAGGTCGGAGACCTTCGGCGCCGTCGGTCGCGGCACCTTGAAGTCGTCGCCCTCGGTGTAGATTCGGATGCCCTTCCCGACGTCGGGACAGTGTGCGTTCACCCCGTTGGACATCGCCCGCGCCCAGAGCATGGCCCGAGGATACTTCTTCCACCCGCTCTTATCCTTCACGCTGCCCGCCGCCTGGGCCTCCTCGATCGTGAACGATCCGAAACCGAGCGACTCCCACCCGGCGGCCTCCCCGACCGGATGCCCGAAGAATTCGATCCGGCACTCCGTGGCATCCCACCCCCGGACGCGGAAATCGTAGTCCGGGTGTCCCTTGACGAGCGCCCCGAGGGTCGCGGACGCCAGTCTCATCCGGCCTTCGACGATGTCGATGCCCTGCATCGAGGCGAACGGGCCGAAGCCGAGTTCGCGCCCGGCGATGATCTTGACTGCGCCCTCGGCGAGACTCTCGACGTCGCGGAAGAAGCCGCTCCGAACCATCACTTGCGTGATGTCGTGCGGGTCCGTCAAATCGAGCGCCTTGAACTGCTCCAACGGGCTCTCAGTCACCACTGCGGGTAGGGTCTCACTCACGGTTCCCCGTCCTCTCGTCAATCTGTCTCCATGCCCACGGCGGCAGGGAGATAGGTGCTACGTTGCCCGTCACGCCCCCGTAGCCGGGCCACACACCCGACTGTTCGCACTCTGCGTACCGCGCGAGGAGAACGTCAAGCTCCTCCTCTCCAGCCCGGAGCGCGTCCCCGGTGATGTCGTAGACGGCGAGAGCGTAGGGCGGGACCTTCTCGATTGCGATGATCACGAAGTGCTCGATCTCGAGTCCGAGCGCCTGCCCGCCGCGCCGGTAGTGGGCGCCCTGGATGTAGTATCCGTAGGTGTAGATCGCCCGCCCGAACGCGTCCGGGCTTGCGTCGCGGGTTGTCTTGAGGTCCACGATCACGGGTGCCCTGTCCGAGATCAAATCGAACCGGCCACGGCACCGAACGCCGGTCGCGTCGTCCCACACGGCGGACCTCTCGGCGTCACCTTCGAGGAGTCTGGATGCTTTGGGGTGCGCGGCGATCGTATCGCGGAGCACGGCGCATAGATCGTAGTCGTCGGGCTTGAGGATGGTCGAGTCCGGGCAGTCGCTTGCGAGATCCGCCCATGCCGACTTGACTGCCTTCGTGCGGCGGTCGCCCTCCGGCGCGCGGACGTAGTCGAGCGCGAACAGATCCGGCTGTAGCACGGCGACGTGAACGGCCTCCCCGAGTGCCTGCGTTGGGGTGGATTCGCTCGGATGGTCCATCTCGTATCGGAGATGGAGCGGTGACTTGTCGCGCAGTGTCTTCAGGCGGGATTGGCTCGCGCCCGGCCATGTGTGGTACTCGCTCATGGGGACGTCGGCGTAGAGGCCGGGGTCTCTCATTAGACCCCCTTCCGCGGTGAGCGCTTCGTCGCTCACGGCTTCACCGTCCCGTCCTCGATCACGAAGCCCACGGTCCCGGACGAATTGACCCGCTCGATAAACACCTGTAGCTTGCGCTCCCGCGCGTACTTGCCGAGCTTGGCGAGATGGGCATCGTCGAGGAGAGACCCATCCCGGATACAGATCACGCGCAGCCTCGGGCTCCGCGCGACGGAAATAGCCGTTGACGCAAGCAGTTGATCCGCTCCGGATGCCTGCTCAAACGGGAGCCCGTCGAGTGTCACGCACTCCGTGGTGATGCCGAGCCCCTCGACCGGCAGATCGGACGCGGCGATGGCGGCGAGCTTCTCCGCGTCGCGGGTCTCCATCGCCTTCGTGAGCACCGACGAGGCGGACTTCGCCTTCGCGTGCGCCTGACATAGCCGCTCCCGCTCGTCCCATCGGCGGGTGTTCTCGTTGCTCACTCGGGCGGCGCCGATCTTCGCCTCGACTTCCGCTGTGTTGATCGGGGTGGCCGGTTTCGGAGCGTCCTCGACAGCCCTCCGAGCGGTGGCGATGTTGACCGCAGCGACCTTGCGGAGCGCAGCGGCTGCCGCGATCTCGTCGTCCGCGTGCTCGATTCGATCCATGGCGTTGCTTCTCTCGGCGCGCGCCGAGACGACAGTGTGATTGTGCGCCACGGCAGCGCGGAGTTCCCCTTGCGCGGAGGCGATCCGCCGCTCGATCTCCGCCTCGTCAACGGGCTCGGGGATCTCCGGCGCGGAGGCTATCACGTCCTGGATGTTCTTGCGGGCAAGTTTGTACCGTTCCACCCGGCCGCGAATATCCACCATCTCGCCTTCGCGCCCCGCGAGGCGGTCACGGTTGGCCGACACCGCATCCGCTGCCCGCTCGATCGCGGCATTGTGCTCCCCGGCGCGGGACAGCTCCCGCACAAGCGCGTCCTCGTCCATGGGCTCCGGACGGGCATCCGGCGCGTCAATCGCGTCGGCGCGGGAGCCGAGCGCCTTCGCCTCGCGGTTGAGGTCCGTGCGGGCGTCGTAGTCCGACTTGTTGAGCGCGTCGATCTCGTCGAGGTCGAGGTCAACGAACCGCAAGAGGACCCTGCGCTGCTCGGCTGGCGTCATCCGCGAGAACGCAAGCGGGTCGATCGTGAGGTTGTCCCGGAGCGTATCGAGGAGCGCTTGCGGGCTCGGGAATCGCGCGCCGTCGGCGCTGAACACCCCGATTGTCGTCGCGAAGCCATCATCTTTTTCCCGGAACTTCCGCTCGACGACCAACTCGATTTCATCGTCCTCGCCAAGTTCGACGCGGATGCGCGCCTTGTCTTCGCCCTCGCGAACCGGACTGGATTGGATGTACTTTGCGCCCGAGAGCACCCAATCCACGCAATCCAGGACGGCGGTTTTCCCCACGCCGTTGGGTCCCGTGATCTCGACGATCGCCTCCGTCGGCTCGATCGCGATGGCCCGCAGGCACTTGATATTCTCGGCTTCCAGCTTGATGATCTTCATGTCTTCTCCCTCCGAAATCCGTCAGTTGTCCGTCACGGCCGCACCACGCGGCCCTTGCCGTGGCAGCGAGAGCACTCCATCGGCGCCGCGACCCACCCATCACGCCCGTAGCGCATGTAGTTCGTGGTGGCCGTTCCGAGACAGAACGGGCACCGCACCCCCGGCCAGCCGAACAGCCGGAAGAGGACCTTGCGCAGGCGGGTCATCAGAGACACCCCCTGGTTAGCGCGGCAATCAGCACCGCGAGCCCGACGAGGCCGATGGCCGCGAGCACGATGCCGGCGGCGCCTACCTGCTCGCTACTCGGCATGGTCTCTCTCCCCCACGATCGCCCCGACGATGGCGGCGATCTGGTCTGCGGCCCGGTGTAGATCCTCGACGACGTCCATCGCATCGGCGACGGACAGCAGCCCGAGGTCGAATCCGACGTGCGCGAACGCGCCACGGACGCCGACGAACTGCCCGCTCCGGCGGGACTGGATGTCGATCCGGCCGGTCATGACGCGCTCCGGAACCGCTTGAGATACGCGCGGACGATGCGCCCCACGAGCGCCTCGAGAGAACTACCCCGTTTCGCAGCGAGTACCTTCAGGTCCCGGTGATCCTCCATGTTCAACACGATCCGCGGCTTGCGCATTCTGGCTCCTTTCCGATCGTTCTGGAGGCAAGGGTAGCATAGCGATTTCCGTGGGTCAAGCGCCAAATTGCCACGAAAAAAAACTTTTGTTTCGGCGGGTAATTCGCCCTAATCCGTTTGACTCGCACCCGATACCATGGTATTATTCAGGCAG
>DAOVEW010000365.1 GCA_030668755.1 Bacillota bacterium
CCGCGGTGGAGAGGCCGGCGGCGTGGAGACGGGAGCCGAGCATCCCGGGGTGCGCGCGAGTACGGGCTCGCCGGTTGGCGGCGAGGAGGGAGTCAGCGTCCAGCACCAGGCCCGCGCCAGCCGGGGCCGACCGAGACGTGAGGTGCCCCGAGGCGACCGCAGTTCGGCCCGCGCCGAGCGTGACCCATGTACGATGAGGATCGGCGTCGGAGGCTGCTGCGACGGGCATGAGGCCCACGGCGCTGTGGGCGAGCACATCAGCGAGATGAGGCAAATCGGCCCGCCTGAGGTCCGACCAGGTGGTTTGGTCGAGCGCAATGATGAGAGCGACGGAGTCGGCGCGGTCGCGGCCGGCGAGTGTGAGCGGTCTGGGCTCGGCGGAGTCCGCTCGGAGGGCCGCCAGGCCGCTGAGCACTGTGAGCAGGGCGAAAGAGAGCAGAGCCGCAGCGAAAGACCCAGAGGGACCGCTAGCCCTTTTGGGCCGCCACCAGCTCGCTGACCTTGGCCAGCGCTTCATCGAGCCGCTCCGGGTTTTTGCCACCCGCCTGGGCGAAATCCGGCCTGCCTCCTCCCCCACCCCCAGCGATCTTGGCCACCTCGCGGATGAGGTTGCCGGCGTGGTAGCCGGCCGACACGAGGTCGTTGGAAACCGTTGCCGCGAAGTGCGCGCGCCCCTCGCTGTCACATCCGAGGACTACGATTCCTGACCCGAGAAGATTCCGCACACGATCCGCCATTCTACCAAGGACCTCGGAAAACTCCCCGCTCGCTTTGCCTGCAACGACATTGACACCGTTCACTTCAACCGCTAGCGCCGCGAGTCTGACCGACTCCGACTCAATACCATCCATGATCCGTTCGAACAGAGCGTGGTTGGCGGACTCCAGTCGGTTCTGCAGCGCTTGGATGGCAGTGAGGATCGCGAGACTCGGCTGGCATTTCAGTAACCGGGCAGCGTCTGCAATGAGCTCGCGCTGGCGTTGCGCGAGGGCACGGGCCTCCAGCCCGGTGACGGCCTCGATGCGTCGGAGGCCTGCGCCGATGCTGCCCTCGCTGAGGATGGCGAAGCCGCCGACGGCGCTGGCATGGGGGAGGTGCGTCCCTCCACAGAGCTCGTTGCTGAAGTCCCCGATCTGCACAACCCTCACCCGGTCGCCGTACTTCTCGCCAAAGAGCGCGGTGGCGCCCATGTCGCGGGCCTCCTGGAGGCTCATCTCCCGGCATGTGAGGTCGCTATCGGCCAGGGCGAGGTCGAGCACGCCTTGCTCGATGCGCTCGCGCTCATCATCGGTGAGGGCGGCGAAGTGGGCGAAGTCGAAGCGGAGGCGATCTGCGTCAACGAGAGAGCCGGACTGGACGGCGTGCTCCCCGAGGACGCGGCGCAGCATGTGGTGCAGAAGATGTGTGGCGGTGTGAGCGCGGGCAATGGCCTGGCGACGGGCCTCGTCCACGCTCGCCGCGACTGACTGCCCGACCTTGAGTTCCCCCGCCTTCACCCGCACCTTGTGGGCGTGGGCGGCCTCGACGGGGTAGTGGGTGTCCAGGACCTCGGCCCGGGCGCCATGGGCCTCGAGCAGGCCTCGGTCGCCGACCTGGCCGCCAACCTCGGCGTAGAAGGGAGTGCGGTCGAGGAAGACCTCTCCTTCTTCTCCGCTGACGAGCCGGTCGGCCGCGGCGCCATCCTTGACGATGCCGATTACGGCGCCCTGGGCGGTGCAGCTCTCGTAGCCGAGGAACGCCGTCTTGCCGACGAAGTCCTGATAGCCGGAGCGCAGGCCGGAGGCGAAGTCGTCTTCGGCTCGGGCGCGGGCGCGCCGGCGCTGCTGCTCCATGGCGCGGTGGAACCCCTGCTCGTCGAGCGCGAGGCCGTTCTCGGCCGCAAGGTCGGCTGCGAGGTCCTTGGGGAGGCCGTAGGTATCGTGGAGCTTGAAGGCGTCTTCGCCGGGAAGCACTTGGAGGCCGGCTGCCTTGGCGCGCTCGATGGCGGTAATGAGGGGGCCGAGGCTGCGTTCGAGAGTCTCCTCGAACTGCTTCTCTTCCTGGTAGAGCCAGGTGGTCACGCGCTGCTGCGCCCCGCGCAGGTCCGAGTAGGGGTCTGCCATTGTGTCCACGACGGAGGGGACCAGGTTGTGGAGGAAGGGCTCCTCGAGGCCCAGCCTGCGCCCGAAGCGATAGGCGCGGCGAAGGACGCGCCGGAGCACGTAGCCGGCGCCCTCGTTGGAGGGAGTGAAGCCGTCGGCCAGCAGGAAGACCAGGGCGCGGAGATGCTCCGCGATGACGCGCGCGGCCCGCTGCTGCTCGTCGTCGAGCTGCTGAGCGAGCTGTGAGTTCGCGCTGCCGGCATGACGGGTGACGGCGGACATGATGGGTGCGAGGAGGTCGGTCTCGAAGATCGAGGGCACGCCCTGGACGAGCGCGGTCAGTCGTTCGAGACCCATGCCGGTGTCTATGCCGGGCTTGGGCAGCGGCTCGAATTCTCCGCTCTGCGTCTTGTTGTACATCTGGAAGACCAGGTTCCAGAGCTCGTTGAAGCGGGAGCAGTCGCAGGTGGGGTCGCAGTCGGGGCGGCCGCAGCCGCGCTCTTCACCTGTGTCGAGGTAGAGCTCGGTATCGGGTCCGCACGGTCCGGAATCGCCGACGGGGCCCCACCAGTTGGTCTCATCGGTGACGATGCGATCGGCGGGAACGCCGATGGTTTTTCGCCAGACCTGGGGGGACTCGTCGTCGTCGGGGTGGACCGTTATCCATATCCGGTCCTTGGGGAGCCGCAGCACCTCGGTGACGAACTCCCAGGCAAAGGCGATGGCAT
>DAOVEW010000099.1 GCA_030668755.1 Bacillota bacterium
ATTGCCTTCGGCAACCAAGAGAAAACGGTGACACCCAGCGCCTTGTCAGTGCGACAGCGGCAGGCGCGTCTGCACAGCCGCGCGCACCGGCGCAAACGACAGCCTGTGCTCGGGACACGGTCCGAGCTCCGCTAGACGGGCTAGGTGCTCCCTGGTTGCATAGCCCTTGTGCTTGCCGAACCCGTACTCCGGGTAGCGCTCGTCGAGCTCCATCATGAGTCGGTCTCGCACGATCTTCGCCAGTATGGACGCCGCCGCGATGGAGGCGCACATCCTGTCGCCGCCAACGATGGCCCGCTGCGGAATCCGGGCCCCCGGCAGACCTCTTCCGTCCACGAGGAGGAGCTCAGGCGGAGGGTCGAGCTGCTCTATTGCGGCCTGCATCGCGGCGTGGGTTGCTGTGAGGACATTGAGGCGGTCAACAGTGCCCGCCTCAGCGAGCCCGATCCCAATCCGCAGCGCCCGGCCCGTAATGAGGTCGTAGAGGCGCTCGCGCCGGACCGCCGAGAGGAGCTTAGAATCGGCTAGCCCCGGGAGTCGGCAGCGAGGCGGCAGGATTGCTGCTGCCGCAACCACCGGGCCGGCCAGGGGTCCACGCCCGGCCTCGTCCACACCGGCGATGTGGGCGAACCCCCGGCGCCAGAGGTCTCTCTCGATTCGCCACAGGCCTCGGCCGCTGGGCGAGGCCGATTTGCTCCTCGACACCGCTTACCCCCAAGAGACGTTGGCGCAACCTACGGGCAGAGTGATGGTCAGGGCACGGCAGACCCGGCCGACCGTGCGGGGTTCGCGGCCACCGCTGGTGCTTCTCTCAGACTCACCTGGCGATTGTCACTGACGAGCCCGATGCGGGTGGGAGGCCAGAACACGACCATTGCCTTGCCCAGCAGACGCCACTGCTCCACCACGGGGCGCGGCTCGCCGGTCACAGGGTCGGTCCAGCGGTGGCTGTCGTTGCTGTTGTTGCGATTGTCGCCCAAGACGAAGCAGCAGCTCTCGGGCACGCGATAGCCCTCCTGAGTCGGCAGGCTGTAGTCGTCCACGGGCCAGTCGTAGTCGGGCCGCGGAACGCCGGTTGGGTCCTCGAAACGCCTGCCGTTGACGTAGACGCCGTCTCCGCGCTTGATCCTGATGACGTCGCCGGGGAGCCCGATCAGCCGCTTGACGTAGTCCTTTTTGTCGTTCCCCTGTACGGCCTGCGGCGGCGCCTGGAATACTACGATGTCCCCGCGCCGCGGCGGGTTGATCCGGTAAATGAACTTGTTGACGAGTATGCGGTCGCCTTGTCGGGAGAGGAGGTCGGTGCGTCCTGCATAGTGGTCAGAGCTTGACGGCGGCTCCCAGGGGCCCATGAGGGTCGGCTCCATGGAGGCGGAGGGGATGTAGAAGGCCTGGACGATGAAGGGCCGTATGAGCAGAAAGACGAGGACAAATGCAATAAGCCCGGAGTCGAGCAGCTCGAGCATGAAGCTGCGCGCTGGCGCGTGGCGCCACAAGCCCCACAGCACACGCAGAAAAGCGAGCAGCCCGATGAGTGCTGCGATCTTCCAGGGCTGATCGAGAGTCATCTCAGGCGCGGCGATCTTCTTTGATGCGAGCGGCGCGGCCGACTCGTCCGCGCAGGTAGTAGACCTTGGCGCGTCGCACGCGGCCGCTCCGCAGCACCTTGATTGCCTCCAGGCGCGGCGAATGGAACAGGAACGTGCGTTCGACGCCCACACCGTGTGTCACGCGCCGCACAGTGAAGGTCTCTCTCAGCCCGCGGCCGCGGCGCGCGATGACTGTGCCCTGGAAGGGCTGGACGCGCTCGCGGTCGCCTTCTATCACGCGCACGGTGACTCGGACCAGGTCGCCGGGCCGGAAGTCGGGCAGGTCTGTGCGGAGCTGCGTCTGCTCCAGCTTGTCGATGGCCGTCATACTCGGTAGCTCCTGAAGAAAAGCCCGGCGAGGGCTCGCCAGGGCACACATAGGCAATACGACGTTGGAAGTATAGCACACGGCGGCGGGGCAGCGCAACCCTGGGACAAACGGAGCTGTGACCGGAAACCTTTGGTCTTACGCCGAGGCTCTCCAATCCTCCCCAGCAGCGACATTCTTGTCGCGACGCCTCTGTCTCCCCTAATCGGGACAGGAATGTCCCTCCTGCGAGCGGCAATTGCCTTCAGCAACCAAGAGACAACGGTCACACCCCGAAGCGAGGTGTGACCTCCACGGGCTGGCTGTGGCGTCCTACGCAGTGCGTCTAGTGAATAAGTCGAACTCCAGACACCTCGTTGAGGTCAGTCACGCCCGGTCCGTGATGCGGAATGCGGACGACGAGGTGTTGATCGCTGAGGTTGGCGACGAAGAAGAGCACTCCCTTTCGGCTTCCGAGCAAAGGTTCGGCGAGGTCGCTGTCCACCTTCAGCTTGAAGAAGACCGGCAGCACCTCCGGGCGGTAGAAGCCCATCATCATGGGTCCCTCCTCCTGGGAGGCGTAGCTACGCCAGTGATAGATGAAGGTGTCTTCCGGCCTGAAGAGCCCGTCCCAGTGGTAGATCACCATAAGGCTGATCTCGTGGGTGTCGGCGGACTCCGGGCCGAGCGCCAAGTCGTGGAGTCGACCGAGCAGCTTCAGACCTTCGGTGGAGCCGACGAAGTCATGGCGGAACCCGGAGCCCACGGCCCCCGAGAACTCCTCGGGAAGATCGCGAAACTCGTAGTAGCAGCCTCGCTCCGAAAGGACTACTCGAACGAGGTTGTTGGAGTACTCCCGGCCTTCGCCCACCTGGTCCTTGATGTAGTCGATCATAACCTGGTATTCGGGCCGGGCGCTGTCCTTCAGCAGTGGCAGCTCTCGCTCTCTCCAGTTCATTCCCGTCTTCCTCTCGGGAACCCCTGATCTTCACCAGCATGGTACCCATGTGCTGCTGCCGTCTACCCCGAATCGCGGCCTGCGCTCACCATATACCACGATTCGTGTCCAACGCGGGGACATCATTGCGGACGATTTGTCCGGCGGCGTTTATGGGGCAGGACGTATGGTATACTGTGCCGTGAGAAGAGGATGCGAACTCGCGGGCTAGCGAAAACCGGCGTCATGCTGTGCGTTCTATGGGGGCTCTGCGGGGCGGCATGGCCTGCGCAGGAGGCCGCACCCCGCGAGCCTGCTCCGGAGATGACCCCCGAGGAGCGCGCCGACGCGGAGATCGGGAAGTCGGCCGCAGAAGAGGTCGAGAGCCGATTCAAGATCGTGGAGGAGTCACCCGCCCTGCCGCGCATCTGCGCTGCCGTCGAGCGCATCCGGCCGGTGACCGAGAAGCCGCACCAGGAGTACCAATTCAAGGTGATTGACAGCAAGGCGGTGAACGCCTTCTCGCTGCCTGGCGGCTATCTGTATTTCATGCAGGGCCTATTGGACGCGGTGGAGTCGGACGACGAGCTCGCCGCGGTGACCGCGCACGAGATGGCGCACGTGTGCCTGGAGCACTCGCGAAAGCTGATGGCAAAGGACGAACGCTACACGAAGATTCTCACGCCGCTCGTCCTGATCTCCGTGCTCAGCAACTCCGAGAGCGTGGATCCGGGGGCCATCGCCATGATCGGAAGCCTCGTCGTGCAGGACGCGCTGAATCACTACGGCCGGGAGGCGGAGTTCCAGGCGGACAGCCACGCCGTGCTGTACCTCAAGAAGACAGGGGAGTACAATCCAGTGGCCGTGCTGACGGTCGTCGAGGGCCTCGCCCGCATCGAGTCGGGGGGGGCTCCGGTCGACATGGGGGTCTTCCAGACACATCCGCACGCCAAGGAGAGGGTGCAAGCGGTCATCGCGCGGCTGCAGGAGCTCGGGATTCCCGCCGAGCGGCGGCGCGTGACGCAGTCCCTGGTCGCGGAGGCGAGCTCGGTGAGGAAGGGCGAGCAGGAGATGGGGGAGCTGCGTCTGAACGACCGCGTTGTTGTGCAGCCCGCCGCCGAGGTGGATGGGCTCTCGGGTGTGGCTCGGGCGGAGCGCGGCGCTGAGGTGCTCAACTCCCTGCTGCTCGCGAATCTGCAGCTCATCGAGATCGTCTTGCAGCAGGACGGTGATTCGATTCGGATGGCAGCGCGCGCCGAGACGATACTCACGGTGTCCCCGGAAGACGCGGCCGTTCACGAGTCCACGGTGGAGGAGCTGGCTGAGAAGGCGATGGCCGTCGTGCGCGTCGCATTCCGAGAAGAGAAGGTGCAGCGCGCGTACTAGCTCACCTTCTCGACTCGGAGCCGGTGTCCGCCGAAGCCCCGGTTCCTGCCCGTTCGCGTCGTCTACCGCGTGTAGCCCGACGATGCTTCCGTGGCCGTCGTGAGCACCCCGGCCGGGAGGCTCTTGACGAGGTCCAGATAGAGGCCGGTGCCGACCGCCACGCAGGTCAGGGGGTCCTCCGCGAGATGTACCGGCACTTCGGTCTGAGCTTCGACAAGGCGATCGAGGCCGCGCAGGAGGGCTCCGCCCCCCGTGAGAGTGATGCCCTGTTCTATGATGTCGGCGGCCAGCTCGGGTGGCGTGCGCTCCAGAATGCTGCGGATCCTCTCGACCAAGGTGGCAACCGGCTCTGCAAGGGCTTCGCGCACCTCTTCTGAGCTGATCTCAATAGTCTTCGGCAGGCCGGTGATGACGTCGCGGCCCTTTACAGTCATCGTCGTCTCGCTCGGCAGCGGATAGGCGGAGCCGATGTTGATCTTGATCTCCTCGGCCGTGCGCTCCCCTATGATGAGGTTGTAGCTGCGCTTGATCTGCCGCATCACCATGGCGTCCATCTCCGACCCGCCCAGTCGGACGGACTCGCTCAACACGATCCCGCCCAGCGAGATGACCGCGATGTCCGTGGTTCCGCCGCCCACGTCCACCACCAGGTGCCCGTTCGGGCTGGTGACCTCCAGTCCGGCCCCGAGGGCCGCAGCCATGGGCTCCTCGACGGGGGTGGCGCGCTTGGCGCCCGCGGTGACCGCGGCCTCCATGACGGCGCGCTTCTCCACAGCGGTGGCCCCGGAGGGGATGCAGATGCAGACGTGCGGCTTGAAGAACTTGCGGCTCCCGCAGACGCGAGCCAGCAGATAGCGCAGCATCTTCTGCGTGATACTGAAGTTGGCGATCACTCCGTCCTGGATCGGCCTGACGGCCGCGATGGAGCCGGGCGTACGCCCCAGCATATCTCGGGCGTCGTCGCCCATGGCTACGATCTCATCGTCGGAGATCGCGACGACCGACGGTTCCCGTACGACGATGCCCCGGTCCTTGACGTAGACCAGGATGTTCGAGGTGCCCAGATCGATCCCCACTGCCATCCCAAAGAGCAACATCGGCTACCCCTCCGGCGGGCCTGCGGCGGCCCGCTGTGTTGAGTGATCCCCCGCTGCAGTTATGTCTGCACCCAGCGAACGCAGCTTGCTCTCGAAGTTCTCATAGCCGCGAGCAACGAAGCGGCGGCCGGAGACGACGCTCTCTCCGTCGGCCGAGAGGGCGGCGATGACCAGTGCCGCCCCATCTCTTATGTTGTGGGCCTGCACCTGGGCGCTGCGCAGCCTTGGCACGCCCGTTATGAGGGCCTCGCGCGAGCCCGCAAGCGTGATGTCCGCGCCCATGCTCGCCATCTGGTCCACATACTGGAGCCGGTCGTCGAACACGCTCTCCTTTATCGTGCTTGTCCCCTCGGCGACGGCGAGCACGGCCGCCATCGGCGGCTGGAGATCGGTGGAGAAGGAGGGAAATGGGTCAGTCACTATCTCTACGCCTCGGGGCC
>DAOVEW010000397.1 GCA_030668755.1 Bacillota bacterium
AGCGTCGGCCGCACCGCCTCCACCACCGGGTGGCCCACCCACTCCACCCTCGCCCGGCCCCCCTGGAGAAGATCGCGCGACCCGGGAAACGGTGTGGCGATGACCTCCGCCGCGTCGCGCACCTTGGCATCCCGGAGCTTCCGCCGCCAGGATCCCGGCGGCAGGTAGTAGAGAATCCGGAAGCCCTCTCGGCGCACCATCCGCGCCAGCCTCAGGTTCACCGCCCCGCAGTCGATCAACACCACCGCCGACGGCCGCTCCCTCACCAGCCGGTCCCGAGCCCGATGGACCGCGCCCCATATCCGCGGCACTTGCCCGAGCGCCTCAAGCAGCCCAATCGCACCCCACTCCGAGCTGTCCGCCCACAGCTCCACTCCCGCGCCGGCCATCCGCTGCCCCCCGATGCCCACCAGCCGCGCGTCCGGTCGCCGCCGCCGCAGCGCTCCCGCCAGCAGCGCCCCCGCCCAATCCCCCGACGGCTCCCCCGCCGACACAAAGATCGAGGGCGGGCCGCCCTCGGTCGCCCGCCCTTTGCCCTGCCTCACACTATCCCTCGCCGTGTCATCGATTGGCGACTTCTTGCTGTCGACTCACTCGCCCGTTGCGCATCCGATTCATGAAGTCTACCAGATACCGCACCTCGGAAAAGCCCCCCAGCTCGGCCGTCACCTGCTCCAGCGCACGCGTCAGATCGTTCGCCGACCGGTAGATCAGCCGGAACGCCCGCTGCAGCGCCCGCCGCGCCTCCGGCTCCACCCCTGCCCGCCGCAGCCCAATCGTGTTCGCGCCGATCACCCGCGCCGGCTTCCCGTCCACCAGGCTGAACGGCGGCACATCCTGGCTCATCTTCGAATACCCGCTCACCATTGCCAGCTTGCCAACCCTCACCTTCTGGTGCGAGCCCACCATCCCCCCGATGATCACCCTGTCCTCGATGATCGTGTGCCCGCTCATCCCCGACAGCGTCGATATCGTCACATGATCCCCAACCTCGCAGTTATGGCCCAGATGCGTCGCCGCCATCAGCATGTTGTCGTTTCCCACCCGCGTCACACCGCCCTCACCGGTCGCGCGGTGGATCGTTACATATTCCCGGATAGTGTTCCGGTCGCCGATGATCACACGCGTTGGCTCGTCCCGGTAGCTCTGGTCCTGCGGCGGCCCCCCGATGGCCGCGCCGAAGTAGATCTGACAGGCCTCCCCCACGGTCGTGTACTCGAGCAGCACGTGCGCGTCCACCACCGTACCCGGCCCGATGATGGTTCCATTGCGGATGACCGCGTAGGGGCCGATCTCCACGTCCTCGGCCAGTTTGCAGCCCTTCTCCACTATCGCGGTGCTGTGAACGCGCGCCACCTTAGGCCTCCCGCGCCTGCGTGCTGCCCACCGCCTCTCGCTCCTCATCTCGGCGCAGCGCAAACAGGTACTCGCCCTCTGCCGCCACCTGTCCATCCACCTTCCCCACCACAGACACTCGGCCGATATCGCCCTTCTGCTTCAGAATCTGTACTTCCGTCACGAGCTGATCCCCCGGCACCACCGGCCGCCGGAACCGCATCTTGTCGATGCCCGCGAAGAACGCCAGCTTCCCCTCATTGGCCGTCGTCGCCAGCAGCAGAATTCCCCCCACCTGCGCCATCGCCTCCGCGATCAATACCCCCGGCATGATCGGGTTCCCCGGGAAGTGCCCGTTGAAGAACGCCTCGTTGATCGTCACGTTCTTCAGGCCGACCGCTCGCTTGCCCGGCTCCAGCTCCAGCACCCGGTCCACCAGCAAGAACGGGTACCGGTGCTGAAGAATCGACTGTATCTCCTTGATATCCATCATCTCAGTCACTCCTCGCCTCGTGCTCCTGCGCCCTGCATTCGCCGAACGAGCGCGACAGGGCTCGCGCCAATGCCACGTTCACTCGATGCCCCGGCTTCACCGCAATCACCTGTCCCGAGAAGCGCCGCCCGCACAGCGCCAGATCGCCCACCAGGTCGAGCGCCTTGTGCCTCACGACCTCGTCGGGAAATCGCAGCGGCCCAGAGTACCCGTCTGCGCGCACGGCAAACGCATTCTCCGGCCCTCCGCCCAGCGCCAGCCCCGCCGCGCGCAGCGCCTCCACCTCCTCCATCGTCGCAAACGTCCGCGCCGGCGCCAGCTCCTGTGCGAAGCTTCTGCCGGTCAGCTTCAGCCACAGCGTCTGCCGCCCGGCCGCCGTGCCTTCGAAGTCAACTACCACTGCCAGCGACAGCCCACGGGAGGCCGGGGCCGCGAGCACCCACGCATCTCCGTGGCTCTCCCACACCGGCTGCTGAAGCCTCCCGACCCTACGCGCCGCACCAAGCCGTTTCATGCCGGCGCGCCGCACCAGCTTTAGCCATTGCGCCGCGCTGCCGTCCAATGCCGGCAGCTCCGGCCCCTCCACCTCGACTCGTACATTGTCCACCCCCATCCCGTAGAGCACCGCCATCAGATGCTCCACACACCCCACTCGTGCGCCGCCGCTTTCGAGGACCGTCCCCCGCTGCGTTCCGCCCACGAACTCGGCCCGCCCCGGCCCCACCGCCCCCGAGCCGCACACCCACATCACCCCCGAAACCCCCCGCGC
>DAOVEW010000059.1 GCA_030668755.1 Bacillota bacterium
GCGCGGGCTCCGACGGCTGGGCGGGAATGTGGCCCGACCCGCTGCTCCCCACCGACACCTTCGATCTCCCCGCCAACACCACCCAGCCCATCTGGATCACCTTCGCGATCCCCCCGGACGCAGCCGCCGGCGACTACGCCGGTGCCGTCCGGCTAATGGAGGGCGCCGCGGTCCTCGCCGAGCTGCCCTTCACCCTCCACGTATGGGACTTTACACTCCCCGACGACCCCGGGGTCGCCGCCGTCTACGACGTGCGCTTCGGCAGCTACTGGGGCGAGGGCGACAAGCCGCACGACGAGGTCCACGCCGAACTCGTGGACCTCATGGCCGCCCACCGCCTCTGCCCGGACACCATCTATCCCCCGCCCATCATCAACTACGAGGGTGGCGAGGTCACCGCCGACTTCACCGACTTCGACGCGGCGGCCGAGCGCTACTTCGACGAGCTCGGCTTCCGCCGCGCCTACACGCCCTGGCAGTTCTTTCTGTTCATCTGGGGCCACCCGCCGGCCGAGAAGTGGGGCGAGGCCCCCTACGAGGGCGACTACCCCTATGAGGCCACCGATCCCGGTCAGCTCCGGCCCGAGTACAAGGCCGCCTACCAGGCCTGTCTCAGCGCCTACTGGGAGCACATGAAGGCCAAGGGCTGGGCCGACCGAGTCATCCTCTACCTCTCGGACGAGCCCCACTACTGGGAGTCACGCATCATCGAGCAGATGCGGGCCCTCTGCGACATGGTCCACGAAGTGGACCCCGACATCCCGATCTACGCCAGCACCTGGCATCACGTCCCCGAATGGGACGGTTCCCTCGACGTCTGGGGCATCGGCCACTACGGCGTCGTCTCCCCCGAGAAGATGGCCGAGCTGCGCGCCGCCGGCGATCGCATCTACTTCACCACCGACGGCCACATGTGCACCGATACCCCCTACCTCGCCATCGAGCGCCTCCTCCCTCACTATTGCTTCGACTGCGATGCCGACGCGTACGAGTTCTGGGGGGTCTCTTGGTTTACGTACGACCCCTACCAGTTTGGTTGGCCCGCCTTCATCCACCAGAGCAGCGAACCTGGCAGCTACACCTGGATACGCTACCCCAACGGTGACGGCATGCTCGTCTATCCGGGTGCCCCCATCGGCCACGACGGCCCCGTCAGCTCCATCCGCTTGGAGCAGGCCCGCGAGGGCGTCGAGGACTACCTCTACCTCGACCTTCTCCGCGACATTGTCGAGGCCGGCGCGGCCGACGGGCCCGGGCTGCCGGAGGCGGAGGCCGCCCTTGCGCTCGCGCGGGAGCTCGTGCCCATTCCCACCTCCAATGGCCGCTACTCCACCGAGGCCCTTCCCGACCCGGACCTCGTCTTCCGCGTCAAGGAGGCCGTCGCACTCGCCATCGAGGGCTGCTTCCCTTTTGACGACGTGGGCCCAGGCCACTGGGCCCGCGCTGAGATCTTCGCCTGCTGGCGCGCTGGCATCGTCCACGGCTACCCCGACGGCTACTACCGACCGAACCTCACCATCAGCCGCGACCAGATGGCTGTCTACATCGCCCGCGCCCTCACCGCCAACAGCGTTCCCGCCGGCCCGGCCGAGGCCACGTTCCCCGACGTCCCTTTCGATCACTGGGCCTATGACACCATCCAATACGCCGTCGCCGCCAACGTCGTCCAGGGCTACGCCGACGGCAACTACCATCCAGGCTGGCACCTCACCCGCGGGCAGATGTCGGTGTTCGTCGCCCGCTCGATGGTTGACCCCACCGGAGAGGACGGCCTCGCCGGCTATACCCCAACGGGCGCTCCGACCTTTCTCGACGTCCCGGCAAGCTCCTGGTGCTACCCGCACGTCGAGTACTGCGCCGAGAAAGGCGTCGTCTCCGGCTACCCTGACGGCTGCTATCGGCCCACCTCTCGGGTGGCCCGCGATCAGATGGCCGTCTACGTAGCGAGAGCCTTCGATTTGGCGATGTGACGCGGTGTGGGATGAGAGGCGCATCGAGATCCAGCCCATGTGGGTGCCATCAAGCGCGGACTCGGTCGAGCGGTCTGGTTGAACTGCCGCTGGCGCGTGAACAGAGCGCGCGGAGTCACGGCAGGGCCCAGGGGCTTCTGCGGTTTCTGTATGGCCCGCTGCGCTAGGCCATTCCCTTGAGGCGCTTCTCGGTTATCTCGGCCTCCAGGGGTTCTCCCCGGAAGAAGCGGCGCAGCTCCTCCACGCAGAAGGCGGCCATGTTCCAGTAGCGCGACGGCACAGGGCCGCCGACGTGGGGTGTGAGGAGGACGTTGGGAAGATCGCGCAGAGGCGAATCGGCGGCCGGTGGCTCCGGCTCTGTGACATCCAGGCCGGCCCACAAGCGACCCGCCTTCAGCTCGTCAGTCAGAGCCTCTTCATCGACCAGCGCGCCGCGCGCGGTGTTGACGATGACAGAGCCGTCGGGGATGAGCCCGAGCTGCTCGCGGGCGATCATCTTTACGGTGTCGGGCCGACCCGCGGCGAGCAGGAAGATTATCGGGCAGGTGCGCAGCAGGTCGTCGAGCGGAACCAACTTCACGCCCGCAGCGGCGGCTCGTGCGGGGTCGGCGTGCGTGCTGAAAGCGTGGATGTCGCATTGAAATGGCTCGAGCAGTCGCACCAGCTCCCAGGAGATGCTGCCGAGGCCGACGATGCCGACGCGCTGCTCGATGAGCGTGTCCGGGTCGAGGTCGCTGGAGGTGCCCCACCAGAGATCGCTCCCCTTCATCTCCTCGCGAAACCGGGAGATGCGCCGGAGGCAAGCGATGGCCAGGCAGAGGGAGAGCTCGGCGACGTAGCGCGACATGGTGGGAGTGGCGCTGGTCATGCGGATGCCGCGTCGGAAGAACTCGTGGGGCGGGTCCGGGAGCAAGAAGCGCACACTGCCTGCGGCGTGGGCTACGACGCGGAGGTCCGAGGCGCGGTCCAGCAGCTCCGACGTCAGCTTCGGGCAGCCCCAGCCGGTGACGAGGGCCTGGTGTCCGGGGAGTTGCGCGGCAAGCTGCTCGGCGGAGAGGTGCTCCGGGCCGTCGTTGTATGTGGGCTGGCAGATTTCGGCAAGAGCGGCCCGCACACGCGGGGTAAAGAGCTGCTGCTGAAGCTTTCCGCCGGGGGCGACGAGGATTCTCGGTTTCATAAGGGTCTCCCGTTGCGTGGTCGAGGTCAGCGCTTGGGGGCGGAGGAGGATCTTTTCTTCGCGGCGAGCCTTCGCTGCTTGCGGCGACGGCGCTCGCGCTCGCGCTTGCGGGCCCACCAGGCGTCGAAGTCCTCCTTTGTGTCGAACTGCAGGGTGTGCTTCGGGCGGGCGGGATATTCGCAGGCCTCGACGTCGTAGTTCCGGCAGACGTCTGGGCGATTCTCGTAGGTGGAGCAGAGGTTGCTCCTGGTGAGGTACTTGCAGCGGTTGCGCACCTCCACGTGCCAGAAGCGCGACTCGACATAGACGCTGATGTCTCTGTGCGCGAGGAACCAACTGATCTCGTCGAAGTCGGCCTTTACCTTGGGCGCGGGGATCTTGATTGTGATGTAGCGGCAGCAGCGGGCCTTGCACTCGTGCTGGCATATGCGGTGCTGCTCGGCTGCGGTCAGCGAACGGCTCCTGCCCATGTGATGTCTCCAGTGGTCGTGCTCTCCGGTTCTGATTTCTACAGAGGCAGGGCTGTGCCTGTCGGCAGGCTAGGCGATGGGAAGAAGAGGCCCGCCGCGCAGAGCGCCGCGGGCCTCGGGGATCGCACGCGGGAAGATGCGGCTATTCGTCCGGCGCGAGCTCGGCCAGTAACTCCCCTGCCTCCTCCCGCGCGGCGAGGAGAGCGGCATCGCTCCGTGTGTGCCCGAGCGGGTCGGGCGCAATCTCCGACTTGACCCTGGCGAGGAGCTTCTTCGCCGCGGTCGCCGCGCGGCCCCGCTTGCCGGCGGCAGCCTGGTCCAGCAAGTAGAGGTACTCGAAGTCCTCGAATCCTTTCCTGATGACCTCCCACCGGATGCTGGAGCATATGGTGCTCTTGCCGGGGTAGACGATGTGCGGATCGCCAGCGGGGAGCGGAGTGCGGTCGGCGCAGTAGATGCTCGCGCCCGTCGCGTCGTGCCAGGGCGACACCGGGATGTCGGCGGGCACGCCCTGCCACCGAATCCAGAAGTTGTAGCCCCAGTGGAGGAACCCCTTGAGGCCGAGGCTCCAGGAGAGCCAGAAGATGATGCGGTTCCGTATCGAGGGGTAATCGAGGAAACGGTTCGGATACTGGCCCTGGGGGGCGAGGCAGACGTAGCTCCAGAGCTGCTCGTCGGGGTTGCGCGGCGCGCCAGGTCCCGTGTGCTGGATCTGAGGGACGCGCCAGTCCACCAGATCGCCCAGGCCCTCGCTCATGACGGCATCTATGATGGGAACGCCGGGCAGCCACTGTCGAACCTTCGCGGCGCAGCCGCGCCAGGAGGCCTCGTTCTTCGAGATCGGCTCATCGGCGATGTGCTGCACGAAGCGGCCGGCCCAGCCGCGCTTCTTCAGGTGGGCGAAGACCGCCTTCACGAGCTGTTCGAGGCAGGACTCGAACTCCTCCTCCGACATCTTCCCTCGCGAGGTGTCGAGCGGCTTGCCGTCCGCGTCGTAAATCGGGAAGCGGTCCCAGACGATTTCGCTCTCGAAATCGGCGAGCCGGCCGGCGAGATGCCCACCCTCGATCCAGTCCACACCGGCCTTCTTGAATGTCTTCACCCATCGGTCGAACAGCGAGAAGTCGAACCTGAACCGGCCCGACTTGGCCCTGGTCGTCTTCACGAGAGTCGTGTACGGAGTCAGGATGAGATCTTGCTTGTGTCGGGCCATGTCCGCCCCGACCTTCTCGATCCACTGCCAGTGCGCGTCCGACCAGTAGTCGAGGTGGTAGTAGTTGGCGAGCACCCCGGGGGAGAACCATTCGGTCTGGTGGAGGTGGAACTCGTCGGGGAGGGTGAAGGGCCAGACGGTGAGGGCGATTGGGACCTCGAACCGGTGCCTCTCACCGGCATTGGTGAGGAGTTCGATCCCGAGGGCGCCGGTGTACTCGCCGGCCGGCGTGCCCTTTGGAACGCGCACCGAGAACCAGAGCGGCTGCGTCCACTCATCACGGATCCGAATCGTCTTCTCCTCCAGGAAGGCGTCGGGGAAGAACGCCGGGGCCTTGCGCAGGTAGCTCGACGGGTCCTTGTTCTCCGGCGGGTTCTCCAGCACGTAGATGTACCAGACCCAGGAGGCCGACAGGTTCTTCTTGGGGATCTTGGCGCCATTGCGTCCAACCAGGTCCGGCAGACGAAAGCTGGCTTCTCTGACTTCCGTCCCCCGAGGGATGCGGATCGCGACCTGCGCATCCTCGGTTTCGTTGCGGGCGGCCTTCAGGGTGATCGCCTCAGGTGCGCCCGGAGCCTTCTCGCTCTCCGGGAAGGTCTTGTCCAGGGAATGGGTCGTCCAGACATCTATCGGCATTGCGCCTCCTCCAAGCGGGAACTCGCTGCCCTAGATATTCTGGTTGGTGCAGGAATGTCCCTCGCGCGGCCCGGGCAGACGCGCGGCGACGGACCTCTGGCGTAGCGGCCCTCCCTTCAGCGCGTCGGTCTGATCGCCGACAGGGTGCCGCGCAGCGCTGCGGCATGGTGTGGAAGTCGAGGCGACCAAAGCCGAAGGCCTGGCCGTGGATCATGCCGGGACCGCCGGCCCTCTTGAGGCGCGGCATCACGAAGTGGCGCTCTCGCCCCGGCCGGATGGGCTAGCTGTCTCTCCTGTACTCCCAGTTCCCATCCTGCCTCTGCGTGAAGCCCATCTTGGTCCAGAAACCGATTGCGCGGTGGCGCACTCTGTCCGCTACGATGACACCATACTGGTCCTTGAACAGGTCAATCGCCTTTCGCCCATATCCGCGCCCGCGGAATTCCGTGAAGACCATGATGGAGCAGATCGTGAGCACGTTGGTCCATATTCGACACCGTACTTTCCCCACGTACGCGCGCTCGTCCCGGACATTGATCCAATGGTAACCGTCGTGCTCCCGGTGACAGGGGAATACTTCCAAGGTCAAGGGTTTCACAATTGGTTCTTCCATGATCCGACAGCATGGGGGCGGCCAGCTGCTCTCGGCCTCCCGTACTATACTCTGACCACGCCGCGCCTCGCCAGGAGCGCCCGCCGCGGCAGCAACCCCCAGTGCGTCTTTTTCGGCAGCGGCGGCCTGGTTCCCATGACCTCTCGCATCCGCGCGATGTAGTCCGCCATGCCACAACCTTACCACCTGCCAATGCCAACCGCCGACTCCACTTCGGCACCTCGGGCGGCGGGAGTGCTGTTGCGCAGGAACTTTCCGACTTCGGCAACATTGCTGTCACAAACGGCCGCTATACTCAGCGTAGATCACATCTCAAGGGCCGATAGACGTGACGCCGTGAAAGGATCCTTCGGCCTGGCAGGTCTTGCACTCGGGTGACTGGCGCTCGCGGCCTGTCCGTGCCTCACGCTCGCGGCCGAGCAGAATCCGGACCTCGCCGCCCTGCAACGTGAAATTGAGGACCTCCATGAGCAACTGCAAGCAGCACAGGCTGCGCAGAAGAGGCGTCGCCAGCGGCTCACATCCGAGCGGCGGCCTCGATGAGATTACATGATGCAGTAGCTGCAGAGTGTGCGCTGTACGGGTCCGAATGACGGCCGCCCAGAGGAGGGGCGAACATGAGAAGTGCTATTGCCGCACTGATCGGTCTCTGCATCTGTGTCGCGGCAGGCT
>DAOVEW010000134.1 GCA_030668755.1 Bacillota bacterium
CTGTGACACGCTGAACCGGACCGTGGACTGGTTCGACCGGCACCTGAAGGGCAAGAAGCGAGCGCGCTAGCGCGGGGCGATCTCCAGCGTCCTCAGCCGGTTCAGCGCCCCCGCCAGCTCGTATCGCCCCAGCCGAGCGAAGCCGCCGGCGAGCCCGATCCAGCCGGTGCCGATGCCGCCGAGGGCCAGGCGGATTTCGTTTCTCTTCCCACCCCTGTAGATGAAGCGGCAGTTCTCTCTCTTTGGGCGTAATCCCCTCACGCGCCGCGGGTCGCTCTGGAAAAAGGTGACGAGATGACCGAGGCCGGGGCCATGTCTTGAGTCGAATAAGCCGAAGATTTACATGAGCGCAGCGCGCGGCGGGGGCCGCAGTCTCCGCGGCCCGGCCCATCAGAAGTGGGCGCGCGGCAGAACCTCTGAGCAGCAGCGGCTGAACGGCTGTGTGGATAGGCGAAACGCGCGGTGAAAGTCTTGAACCTAACCGAACATGCTGAGGTCTACACCTCCAACGTCTACCTTGTCACCGGCAGCCGGAACGCGATCGAGGACGTCAACACGCTGATAGATGTGGGCCAGGACCCACACGTGCTCGCAAGGATCGGCGCTGCCTCCACGGGTGTCGGCAAGAAACGCATCGCCCAGGTCATTCTCACCCACAATCACTATGACCATACGGGCATGCTCCCCCGCATCCGGGAAGAGTATCGGCCGGTCTGCTATGCCTTTTCGACTTCGCTGGACGGGATCGACCGGCAGCTCTACGACGGGCAGCATCTGAAGTGTGGAGATCGCTTCTTTGAGGTGATACACACACCGGGACACAGCACGGATTCCGTGTGCCTGTACTGTGCCGACGAGCAGGTCCTCTTCAGCGGCGACACTCCCCTGCGCATAACCTCCTATGACCAAGGCTATGCGGATGAATTCGTCCAAGCTCTGGCTCGCCTGGCGAATCTCTCAATCCGGACTGTCTACCCGGGCCATGGCGATCCCCACGGAGGCGGCACCGCCATCATCCGGGAGTCCCTGCGCGTCCTGGCCGGGACCGATCCCCCCTGAATCCGGCCTTGCCTCCTCGTCCCGGCCGCCAGGTGCCCACCGACTATGCCCGCTGCCCCTGCACAACCTCCAACGTCCGCAGCCGGTTCAGCGCCGCCGCCAGCTCATATCGGCGCGGCCGCGCGAAGTCGCCGGCGAGGTTGGGCAGCATCGCTTCGAGGCCCTTCTCGTCCAGCTCCTCCTCGATCAGGTCGAGAACCTCGGGAAGCGTGCGCTTGCCGTCGAACAGCCGCTCCGCCGCCCGGTGGATGATCCACCCGCACGCGCGCACCTGGGACTGCTCCACGATCTGTTCCACCGCCGAAAGGTCTATCTGCTCCCGCCCAAACGAGATGGCATCCTCGCCGCGGGCCTTTATCTTCACCCGGCGGCCCCGGCGGGCCTCGACGCCCCGCGCCAGCGGCATCCGAGACCTCAGGTCATCGAACCGCCCCTCGAACTCCACCCGCCGCGAGGTCGGATGCTCCTGTGCGACACTCTTCGCCTGCTCCGTCACATCGAGCGGCCGATAGTGGTCGAGCATGATGACCGTGTCCGCCACGTCGAAGTAATCCCCGGAGCCGCCCATCACGAGCACCGACGACACCCCGCGCTGGTCGTACAGCGCGCGGATCGTATCTATAAGCGGTGTGATCGGCTCCTTCTCTTTGGCCACGAGCGCCTGCATCCGCTCGTCCCGGATCATGAAGTTCGTCGCCGACGTGTCCTCGTCGAGCAGCAGCGCCTCCGCCCCGGCCTCCAGCGCCTCCATGATGTTGGCGGCCTGCGAAGTGGACCCGGACGCGTTGGGCGTCGAGAACGCGCGCGTGTCCTCGCCGAACGGCAGGTTGCCGATAAACGGGCTGATGTCCACCTTCTCGATGAACCTCCCGTCCTCCGCGCGGATCTTCACCGCATCGCCCCGCGCCACCACATACTCCCGGCCATCATCCGGGATGTGGTCGTACACGCCTCGGGAAATTGCATTCAGCAGAGTGGACTTCCCGTGGTACCCCCCGCCCACGATGAGCGTCACCCCCTCCGGCACCCCCATGCCGGCGATCCGGCCGCAGTTCGGCCCCTCCAGCTCCACCCGCAAAGACCCCGGTGTCTCGAAGGTCACCACCTCCCCCCGCAGCGGCAGGTCGCTCACCCCGCTCTCCCGCGGCAGCACAGAACCCTCCGCGACGAACGCCACCAGCTTCCGCTCCGCCAGGCTTTCCCGAAGCGCGGTCGCATCCTCCACCGTCTCCACGTGCCGCAGCACCTCGGGCGCCGGTAGGTTTGAGTACACCAAAGAGCAGGACACGATCTCCGGCAGCTCCCGGAAGAACATCTCCTCCGCCTGACGGCCCGCAATCCGCCGGCCGAAGGCCGGCAGCCCAAGGAAGAAGCGCAGCTCCACGTACTCTGAGTTCACCCGCGCGCTCGATCGTTCGAGGACCTCCTGCGAGCATGAGGCCGTGAATATATCGCCGCTCTTGCCCGAGCCCCGGTCCGCGCGGGGCCGCCTCCGGCAGGCCGCGCCGAACGCGCGCGTGAGATAGTCCTCCAGCGCGATGCGTCGCGGCCGGTTCGAGAACAGCTCCCGCGGAAACTGGGCCGCCTTCTGAGCCACGCGAACCCGCAGCAAGCTCGGCGCGGCGAACGGATCTCCCTGCACGTGATCTACGAACACCACACAGCGGGAGAAGTCGTACCCCCCGCGCAGGTCCTTGTAGGCCCCATAGCCCTTGCCGTCGATCCGCCGAAGGGCATCGCGAAGGTGCTGCTCAGAGGTCAAACGCACCATGCTGCAGCCAACCTCGGTGACACTGTCGGTCTACTCAGAGACAAGCAGCTCCGGCGAGACCAACCAGATCAGCGTTCCCGCTCCCCGCTCCGCGCTCTCGCAGGAGACCCGCGCGCATCCGCTCTTCTTCATCCGCACCCGAGCACTGCCGATAAGTTCGCCCACTATCCTGCTCATGTCCGGCTCGTGTCCGACGAATATCACCTGCTCCTGCGCCCGTTCCGCGATCAGGTCCTGGATCGCGCCCAGCCCGCAGCCCGAGCCGAGCCGCTCCTCCGCCTCGGCCCCCACCCCGAACACCTCTTCCAGGATCTCCCCGGTCTGCCGCGCCCGCGTGAGCGGGCTGGTCAAGATCGCCCCCGGACTCACGCCCGCTCCCCGCAGCGCCTCCCCCACCGCGAGGCTCTCCCGCCGCCCTCTCGCCGTCAGCTCCCGTGCCTCGTCCGCGCCCGCGGCCGCCTCCGCATCACCGTGTCGGAAAAAGCACAGCTCCATCACGCGCTCCGGGGGCCTGTACCATCCATCATCGCCCTCACCCAGGCCGCTCTCTTCGACGTGGTCGGTCCTCTTCCCTGGCTCTCCTGTAGGGCGCCCATGCGCAGCATCCCCGCCGACCGTCGCCGTTCTGCCGAAGGTCCGCCTCAGGCGGATAGGGCGGGGACACCGATCCCCGCCATTGCCTTGCTGTCATTCTGAGGGAGGCACGACCGAAGAATCTCGCCGTTGCTCGCAGTGCGAGCCTCACGCGAAGCACGAAGAGTCCGCCGTGGCGGATAGGACGGGCACGCCTGTGCCCGCCTTACCGGTAGCACGACCTGCCAACGCCCCTAGAAGCGACATTCTTGTCGCGACCGTGTCGGCACAGGAATGTGCCTCCTGGAGAGTCCCGCCATCCAAAGCACCCAGAGAAAACGGTCACACCCCGGGGCCTGGTGTCGCCTGCGTCGGGCGCCTGAAACGCTGAGGCGCTCCGGGCCACAGAGGTCGGAACCGGGCACGGCAATGACGCTTGACACCCGGGCGGCGCCGTGGCTATACTGGCCATGGGTCGCTGGTGGGGATAGCCCCGGCGCCCAGATGGGTATCTCACCATTCCCACAGCGCAGGGGGCATCAGTCCCGGCACCGCGGCCTCCTCCCACCCACGAGAGCTGCTAGCAAGCGAGCCGACTCATGTCCGAGTTCGATCTCTGCGTGATCACGCGACAATCTGATGATCCCAAACGGACCCATGGGGATGTGGCCCGCGCAGCCTTGGAGGGAGGCGCGACGCTCATCCAACTGCGAGACAAGACGCTTCCCGCCCGCGCCCTCTGGCAGGTGGCACTCGAGCTGCGGCGGCTCACCCGAGACCGCGGCGCAGCTTTCGTCGTGAACGATCGGCTCGACATCGCCCTCGCCGCGGAGGCCGACGGAGTTCACCTCGGCGCGATGGACGTCCCCATTTCCGTCGCCCGCCGACTCCTCGGACCGAAGGCTGTCATCGGAGCCTCGGCGGCCAACGCCGATGAGGCCCGAGCGGCCGAAGCCGAGGGCGCATCCTACCTGGGAGTCGGCCCGGTCTTCACCACTTCCTCCAAGCCCGACGCCGGAGCCGCCATCGGGACCGCCCCTCTCAGGGAGATCAGTGACGCCGTGTCCCTCCCAGTGCTTGCAATAGGTGGCATCAACTGCGAGAATATAGTTGCGGCCCTCACAGCAGGGGCCGATGGGGTCGCTGTCATCTCGGCCGTCGCCGACGCCGACGATATGGTGGCCGCCGCCAGGGCCTTACGCCGTCTGGTGCAGAGCGCACATCGGGCCGAGGATGGATAGGAGCAGTACTATGACTCAGCTTGAGATCGCGCGGAAAGGGGAGCTTTCGCCCGAGGTCGCGGCCGCCGCGGAGTTGGAGCAGGTCGAGCCTGAGGTAATCCGGCAGGGCTTGGCCGCGGGCACCATCGTCCTCCCGGCGAATGTCAACCGCGCCCGATCACGACCGGCGGCCATCGGCGCCGGCCTCCGAATCAAAGTGAACGCCAACATCGGCAGCTCGGCCGAGGACCCCAGCCCCGAGGGCGCCGTTGCTCGCCTGGAAGCCGCCCTTGCAGCGGAAGCCGACACCGTCATGGACTTGAGCACTGCCGGCGACCTGGACGAGATTCGCCGACGCGTGGCCTCAGCATGCCCGTCCCCGCTCGGAACTGTGCCGATCTATCAGGCGGCCGTCGAAGCCGTCGAGCGAGGGGAGATCGTGCCCGCGATGACCTCGGACGACCT
>DAOVEW010000035.1 GCA_030668755.1 Bacillota bacterium
CAATTTCCTTGCTTTTTCCCCAAACCCCTTGACACCGCATGGTATAATGAACCGGGCGAAGCGGCCGGGAGTCTGCAGGGCGCCTATCCTACCGAAGGGCCTCCAGCAGCTCCTCGAGGGTGAGCGCGGCGGCGCCGAGGAGCTGGGAGAGGCGAACGACCTGGGGCGGGATGATGGCGGCCTGGCGGAGGGTTTCGGTCTGGGAGAAGGCGGCGCGGGTGGGTGCGTCGAGGATAATTCTGCCCTCCTGCATGACGATCACGCGGTGGGCGTACTCGGCGGCCAGCCACATGGCGTGAGTGACGAGCACGATCGTGTGGCCGCGGCGATTGAGGTCATCGATAAGGGCCATCATTCCGCGGGACTCGCGAGCATCGAGGCCGGTGGTGGGCTCGTCGAAGATGAGAAGATCGGGGCGGCCGGCGAGCACAGAGGCCACCGCGACGCGCTGACGCTCGCCCTTGGTGAGGGAGAAGGGATCGTCTTCCTCGCGGCCGGAGAATCCCACCGCAGCGAGCGATTCTGAGACGCGGGACGCGACTTCGTCTGGGTCGAGGCCGAAGTTCCGGGGAGCGAAGGCGACTTCTTCGGAGACGGTCGGGGCGAAGATCTGGTGGTCGGGATTCTGGAAGACGTACCCGACGCGCTGGGCGAGCGCGCGGAGGGTCTGCGAGCGCGTCGGCTCTCCGTCGATGAGGACCTCTCCCTGGGTGGGCCGAAGAAGGCCGTTGAGGTGCTTGACGAGGGTGGTCTTGCCGGAGCCGTTCTGTCCGATGATAGCGACGTAGTCGCCGCGGCGCAGCGTGAGGGCAACATCGCTCACAGCGGGATCGCCGCCCTCATAGGAGTGTGTCAGATTCCGTACCTCGACGATCGGGTCACCATACTTCTGGGCGCGTGCCGCGTCGCGGGCCGCCCAGGCTGCGGCGGCCTCGTCGGGAATCTGCAGGCCGCGCCGCCGGAGGAGTTCCGCGGCCTGCGCCTCGCGGCAGGGGCGCTCGTCCAGGTCCAGCGCCCGGAAGAGCGCGGTGGAGGCAAGAGCCATGACGCCGTGCTGGGCGAGGAGGTCGGGGTCTGAAAGGATGCGGTCGGGGGAGTCGAGGGCGGCGGGACGGCCCTCGGCGAGCAGGAGAACGCGGGTTGCGCGTAGGGCCTCTTCGGGGTCGTGGTGGGCGAAGACGACGGCGCGCTTGGCGGACGCAGCAGTGAGCGAGCGAGCGATGTCGAAGACGACGGACTTCCCCGCGGGGTCCAGGTCACTGGTCGCCTCGTCAAGCACGATGACTGCAGGGTCGGTGGCGAGGGAGGCGGCGATGGCGAGGCGCTGCTTCTCTCCGCCGGAGAGGGAGGCCGGCCGGCGATGCGCGAATGCGGAGAGGCCGACCAGCGAGAGCAAGCGCTCGACGCGGGCGTGGATCTCGGCGCGGGGCAGCCCGAGGCTTTCGGCGCCGAAGGCGACCTCGAGCGCAACGTTGGTGGCGAAGAGCTGGGACTCGAAGTCCTGAAAGACAAGCCCCACGCGGCGGGCGCAGTCGGCGACGCGCAGGTCTTTTGTGTGCCGGCCGAGCACGTGGACCTCGCCCTGGAAGTCGCCCTTGACGAAGTGGGGGATGATGCCGTTCAGGCAGCGGCAGAGGGTTGATTTGCCGGCCCCGCTGGCGCCCATGACGACGAGGAGTTCGCCGGGCGAGAGTTCGACGGTGATGCCCCGCAAGGCTGGACGCTCCGCGTCCTGGTAGGTGAAGCGCAGGTCGCGGGCGGTGAGGAGAGAAGTGTGTCGGGACGAGTCCGGTTGCATGGCGTGAGGGCATTATAGCATACGGCCTTGGGCCGGCAGGAATTGGAGTCCGCGCGGCGAGGGTGTGACTGGTCCTCTTGGGTCAGGTGGTCCGGGCGCCGCGTCTGGCCGCCGCCGTTGACACCCTCGCGGGCCCCGTGATATACTGGGCCGACACCAAGCAGACAAGCGAGACGGGCGCGCCGTGCGCCGCAGGAAGGTCGGGAATATGGCACAGGGCAAGAAGGTCATGGCGGTTGACGATGAACGGCATATTGTCCGGCTTATCCAGGTCAACCTCGAGCGTGCCGGCTATCAGGTTGTCACGGCCTTCGACGGGCCCGAGGCGCTCAAGAAGATCGAAACCGAGAGACCCGACCTCGTTGTGCTCGACGTCATGATGCCCAAGATGGACGGGTTCGAGGTGCTCAAGCGTCTCCAGGCCAACCCTGAGACCCGCGAAATCCCCGTCATCATGCTTACCGCCAAGGCCCAGGACGCCGACGTCTTCCGCGGCTGGTCCTCCGGCGTCAGCGCCTATCTCACCAAGCCCTTCAACCCTCTCGAACTCATCACTTTCGTTAAGCGCATCCTCAGTGGACACGACGAGTACGACGAGGGCGAAAGGGTCTGGGAAGTATAGCCGAGAGCGCTCCCGCACATGACCGCTTCAGAGGAAACCAACGACAGTCAGTCCTGGCTGTGGCTCGCAGTCGCGGCAGGCGCCGCGCTCGGCGCCGTCGGTATTGCCTACCTCTTCTGGGAGCGTAATCCTACCTACCGACTCGACCGGCTGCTGCGGCGCTGCGAGGACCGCATCCACAACATCGAGGATTCCCTCACCGAACTCGAATCCTCTCTCGTCCCGCCTCGCGACTGACCTCGCTTCCCCCGACCCACTCACGTTGACAAACACCACTACCCCGCTACAATTGGACGCGGCCGCCTATCTCACTTGTGGGTCACATCATGGACGTCTCTGGATCGCTCGTCGACCGCTTCGGTCGGCTCATAGACTACCTGCGGATATCTCTCACCGAGCGGTGCGATCTCCGCTGCGCCTACTGCCGCGCCGCGGAGGGCACCTGCGTCTCCCGCGCCGATGTGCTGACGGCCGATGACATTCTCGCCATCGCGGAGGCCGCCGTCCGAGTCGGCGTGAAGCGCATACGTCTCACGGGTGGAGAGCCTCTCCTGCGCTCCGACCTGGCCGATATCGTCTCGCACGTCAGTCGCCTTCCCGGTGTCGAGGACCTCTCTCTAACGACGAACGGCCAGGCTCTTGCCTCGCAAGCCGAGCGGCTCGCCGCCGCCGGGCTCATGCGCGGCAACGTCAGCCTCGACTCCCTCGACCCACAAGTCTACTCTGCGATTACCGGCGGCGGCGACCTCGCCGCAGTCCTCAGGGGGCTCGACGCCGCCTTTGCTGTCGGGCTGGCCCCGGTCAAGGTCAACGTCGTGCTCGACTGCCCCGCCGCCCTCGAGCGAGCCCCCCTTTCGGCCTTCATCCGTCTCATCGCGCGGCGCCCCGTTCACGTGCGGTTCATCGAGGCCATGCCCACCTGCTCTCACGTCACGTACTTGCCAGCGGCCAGGCTCCTCGACGAGCTGTCGCGCCGCGGCTCGCTGGTCTCGGTGGCGGGCCCCGCCGGCGGGGGACCCGCTCGCTACTACCGCGTCGACGACGCTCCCGGCACCATCGGCGTCATCGCGCCCATCACCGAGCCCTTCTGCTCCCAGTGCAACCGCCTACGCGTCAGCGCCCGCGGCGAGCTGATGCCCTGCCTCTTCAGCCCTACAGGCCTGCCGCTCGCCGAGGCTTTGGGCGGGTCGCAGCCGACCGACGACATCGTCGCACTGCTCCGGGAGGCGGCCGCCGTCAAGCCTCGCCGCTACGGCGACATCGCCCTTCCTGCTCGCATCCATGCCATGCATGTCGTGGGCGGCTAGTGGAGGCGCGCAGCTCCGCCAACGGAGCTGGCCATCGCCACACTCGCTGGAACTTCATCGTCATCGTCCTCGACGCCAGCTTCTTCGGCGCCGGCCTTGCTTTCCTGGACCCCGTCGCCGTACTGCCAGTGCTCATCGAAAGGCTGAGCGGCTCCGAGGTCATCGTCGGCCTCATGTCCGCGCTCCAGCGCGCCGGGTGGATTGTGCCTCAGCTCCTGGGTGCAAGCATCGTGCTCCACCGCCCGCGCAAGAAGCCCTTTGTCGTCTACCCCTGCCTCCTCGGTAGGCTTCCCTTCCTGGCGCTCGCCATATTCTTCTGCATGCCCGGGGCAAGAGCTGATCTCCAGATGCTGCTGCTGCTGCTCATCGTGGCCTTCGCCTTCTTCTTCTTCACCGACGGCCTCATCGGGGTGCCCTGGCACGATATCATTGCTCGCACTATTCCCTCCGGTTTGCGGGGCCGTTTCTTCGGCAGCATCCAGTTCCTCGGCGGCATCCTCGCCATCGGAGCCGGCGCGGCCGTCCGCCGCGTCCTCGCAGACGAGACGATTCCATTCCCGCAGAACTACGGTCGCCTCTTTATCCTGCTCTTCATCTGCATGACCATCTCGACGTTCTTCCTCCTGCTCATTCGGGAGCCCCGGCCTTTCACCGTCGGCGAACGCCACTCGCTGCCGCAGATCATACGCGCCATCCCGGCCACCTTTCGCCGCTCTCCACTCCTTCTGCGGGTCATCATCGCCCAGAACATCTGCGGCATCGCCGGACTCGCCTTGCCCTTCTACGCGGTCTACGCGAACGTGCGGCTCGGCCTCCCACCCCACACCGGAGGTCTCTTCATCTGGGCGGCCATCGTGGGCTCTGTGTTCGCCAGCGTCATCTGGGCCTACCTCAACGATCGCCGCGGCTGCACCCGGGTCATCCGGGGGGTCGCCTATCTCGTGATCGCAGTTCCGCTGAGCGCGCTGCTCCTCCCGCATCTCGTCCGCGCCCTCGGCGTGCAGTCCGCCATGGCCTACATCTACGCGGTGGTCTTTCTCTTGAACGGCGCAACCTGGGGTGGCATGTGGATGGGCTTCACCAACTACGTCCTCGAGCTCGCTCCCGACGATGTCCGCCCCCTCTTCCTCGGCCTCAACTCGACCCTCGCGGCGCCGACCATCCTGATGCCCCTCCTCGGCGGCCTGCTCCTGGGCGTGATTTCCTATGAGCACCTCTTCGTCTTAGTTGCCGCCGCCGGTGTCCTGGCCGTCATCTACACCCGTCGGCTTCCGATGCCCCGCCCGCTCCCCCGTCCCACACCCGCCGCTGAGTCCGACCTCACAACCCCGCCGGAGGTTCGGCCGTGACCGCCTCCGCCGCGGGCCTCCGCGCCATGGACATGGGCGACCTCCTCGACCGCGCGGTCGGCCACTATCGCCGGAACTTCATCACCCTCTTCGGCGTCTACGCCATCGGCTATGCCCCCTTCTGGCTGCTCGTCGGCATCTCCGCGCACCTGTTCTCCGGCGCCTTCCTGCGTCTGCTCGCCCTCGGCGCCCCGGCCGCGATTGAGGAGGCCGGCGTCGATCCGGCCTTGCTGGGTGTCGCCGGTTTCGTGGTGGTGCTCGTGGCCGCGATCTTCTTCGTCGAGCCGATTGTCACGGGCGCAACAGCTCGCGCCGTCTCCGATCAGATCCTGGGCCGGCCCGCCAGCATCCGGGGTGCATACTCCGCAGTGCGGCCCCGCACAGCCGCGCTGCTCTTGTCCTCCTTTCTCCGACTTGTCGCTGTCTACGGCGCCCACAGCATCGCCTCTTTCATCGCCTTCATCCCCGTCATAGTGGTCCCAGAGGTCGCTTCCGACGTCGTCGCAGGGATCGCCGTCGCCCTTCTCCAGCTCGGCGCCCTGCTCGCAGCCAGCATCATCTTCATCTACCTGCTGTTCATCGGCCAGGTGGTCGCCATCGAGAATCGCGGCACCGCCGAGGCCCTCACCCGCAGTTGGCGCCTCGTCTCCGGCCGGCTCTGGCGCACCAGCGGCATAGCCGGCATCCTCTTCTGGCTCGTCGCCGCCCTCACCAGCGCGTTCCAGCTCCCGCTGCTCACTGCCGTGCTGGTGTGGTGGCCCTGGGATGCCGCCCCCGAGAACCTGGCCACTATGGGCATCGTCGTCACAGCCGCGCTGGCCGCCACCTCGCTGCTGGCCAGCCCCATCCTGTCCATTGGCACTACGTTCATCTACTACGACCTCCGCGTCCGGCGGGAGGGCCTCGACGTCGAGCTCATGGCCGCCAGCATCGGCGCGGGAGACGTGTCCGCATGACTGCGGCCCGGCGTCGAGGCCTTCTCTGGGTGGTCGCTCTCACCGCCGCGCTGCTATCAGTTGGTCCACGCCCGTCGCGGGCGGAGACCACCGCCGAATACCGGGCGCGCCTCGACCGCTGGGCGGGGATGCTTGCCGATGCACGTCGCCAGGCCGCACATAGAGACCCAACCTGGCAGGTGGCCATCCAGGAGGTCTCTCGGGAGGCATCCCAGGACCGCGAGGTGGCCCGAGAGTGCGGCGAACCCATCTCGGTCGAACACCGGCGGCTCGCCGGCCACCTCGACGACGCACTCCGCGCGCCGGATCCGCAGCGCGCGGCCGCGGCCCTGCGCACTGGCGCGGACCAGCTCGACGCGCACCGCGCCGCCCTGGGCCCCGGACCTACCTACGATCCCGCGCGGGTCCGCGCCATCGTCGCGCGCATCCTGCCCGTGGCATCCACCCGCCGCCTGAACCTCGACTGGCTGCGGAAGATATTCGAGCGTCTCCTCCAATGGCTTGAGGAGCTGTTCACGATCTTGCCGGACATCCGCAGCGGCACCTCACGGACCCTCGCGAACATCGCCCTCGGCCGCGCCGCCTCGGCGCTCGCGGCCGCGCGCTTTCTGGGCGGGCGCGCACTTCTGCGGCGCTTCGCGCCCTACGCCACAGGTCAGGAGGCCGGCATCGAGATCGCGCTTCGCGGGGCGGCCTTGCCCGACCCCGACTCCCTGCTCGACCGGTCTCGTCGCACTGCCGCCCGCGGCGACTACCGCGAGGCCATCCGGCTCCTCTACCTCGCGCTCATCTGGAAGCTTAACTTCGCGGGCCTCATCCAGTACCACCCCGCCACAACCAACTGGGAATATCTCCGTTCCCTCCGCGACGGCCAGTCTCGGCCTCCACTGGAATCCCTCACGACCATCTTCGACCGCACATGCTACGGCGCGGCGCGCGCGGCACAGCCCGACTACGAAGAGTGCGAGCGTCTCTTCGACAGTGTCCTCGCTGGAGCTGGAGTGCCATGAGGCGGTCCCGCGCCGATCTGGTCATTCTTCTCCTCGTGCTCGGGGGCTTCATCGTCGGCAACGTCTGGCTCGTCGGCCGCGGCTCGCAGCGCGCGGCCGGCCTTGAGTTCATCCCCAACGCCTCCGCCTTCAACCGCGGCCCATCGGGCCTCTTCGGTCTCTATACCCTGTGGCGGAAGCTGGGGCACAAGACCCGCGTCTGGCGTCGGCCCTGGACGGACCTGCCGGAAGCCGCCGATGTCTTCGTGGTAGCGACTCCCTTCGCAATGGATGCAGAAGTAACATCCGAGGAACTGCCCGACCTCCTCCGCTGGGTGAGGGGCGGCGGCACGCTGCTCGTTCTCGGCTCTGACCCCGACCTTGCCGCCGAGTTAGAGCTTCGACACCAGTCCGGCTCCGAGCTCCGCAGCAACCTCCATCCAGCC
>DAOVEW010000333.1 GCA_030668755.1 Bacillota bacterium
GGGGGGCGCCCCCGTTGGGGCCCCCCCCCTCGACAGTATCAGCCATCCCGTCTCCGGCTGCGATGAGCCGGGGTGCGGGATCTTAGCCAGTCCCTAGAAAAGCCAGACTTCGCCCGGATAGCAGCTGAAGTCGGCGTAGTCCTCAGAGGTCGGACCCCACGTGTCGAGGCCTTCGATGTCACCTTCTCGGTACATGGAGATTAGCCTCTCGGAGTGGATCCACTGGGCGTGCCCATCGAGGAAGCCGACATTCACACCGCCCAGGTGGCGGGCGTACGGCTTGCGCAGCTCCGGGTTGGCGAGGAAGCTGCCGTCGTTGGGCGCGTGGTTGTAGAGGCCGCAGTCAGCGGCCCACGTGCAGATCTCCCAGCTAACCCAGCTGCAGCTGGTGGGGCCCCCGGAGCAGGTCAGGCAGCAGATGTCCGGGTAGGCAGCGATCGCGAGGCCGGTGAGCTCCACGGTCTGGACCCCGCCGTCGCCGACAATGTAGTAGTGAACCGGGTCCTGAACCTCGACGAGCTTGAGCCCGGGTTGCCTGCAGGTGCCGATGCCCATGGTGAAGGCCTTGAGGGCAACGGGGTCTGCCGTAGTGGCGCCCCAAACCGCGATGCGGTTCTGTATGATCGAGTCGGTCACAGTGCCGCCCCAGCCGTTCGGCCATGCGACGTAGCAGGGGCCGCCGCAGTCCATGCCTTTACCCCAGGTGCCCTCCGTGCTCTTCAGGTAGCTGAGATAGTCCGGGAGGCCGGCACCGAGGATCCAGCCAGCGCCGTTGGTAACCTTGGCGCTCGGACACATCCATACGTCCCGGTTCTTGATGTACTCGTCCAGGATCACCGGCCACACCAGGTACGGGTTGGCCTGGATGTCGCGGTTGCAGCGGTCGCTCATGTCGCCGACGTCAAAGCTTCGGCTTGGGTGTCCGCCTGGGCATGTCTGGAAGTACTCGATCGCCTCCCGCCGGCACTCGTCCGGCGGCAGCGTGTCGTTGTTGTCGGCAAGGTACATCTGGATGGCCAGAGCGATGTTCTTCACGTTGGACAGGCAGACGGCCTTGCGGGCCGACTCGCGCGCCCGTGCGAATACCGGGAAGACCATCGCAGCAAGGATGCCGATGATCGCGATAACCACCAACAGCTCGATCAGAGTGAATCCCTTGCGTCGTGTCATCATCTTAGGTGCTCTACCTCCTCAGTCTTTAGAATGTAACGATGCGAATGCTCTACTTGCGGCCAAATGCCACACCGTCAGACGCAGCTTCCGTGCACCTCCTCTCCGCCTTTGCTGTCCGCGCCGCTCGCACCGGATATCCCACACTCCCCGCTGCTGCGGCGCGCAGGCTGTCCTGCGCTCTAACAGAAGCATTCCCGCTCTCGCTGAGTTCTACACCTGTCAGCCTGGCTCAACGAAAGCGCCTTGGCCTGTGGTGGGCAGAAAGAAAAGGGCGCGCCCGCAACAGAGACGGGCCGCCCTTGAGCAGTCGTTTGGAGGGATACCAGAGGGCCACACGATAAGGCTGATGCACGCGAGCGTGCTCGGACCGCACAACTGACCGCTCACGGGCCGCACTCCCTCCCGGCGCTGTCGCGCGGGAATGGGGATCTCGACAACCAAGCCGAAGTCGAATCATACTGGTTTTCCCGCCACAGATATAGTAGCACCAGGTCGCGCTTTCGTCAAGGGTGTCTGTGCCCTTGGGAAGGCGGTTCTCAGGGGCTCTGAGGGGGGAGTGGAGGCAGGGATGGCCGCCGCGCCGTCGCTCGACTACCGGCGGGGCGTGGTGTCGAGCGCGACGATGCGCCGGGCGATCTCGGCGATCTTCGTGTTGGATTGGCTGGAGGTGCGCTTCAGCCAGCGGTAGGCTTCTTGCTCGCCGACGCCCATGTCGCGCATGAGAACGCCCTTGGCTCGCTCGATCAGCTTGCGCGCTTCGAGCGAGCGCTTGAGGTCGCCGACCTCATCCCGCAAGAGCTGGAGGTCGGCGAAGCGGGCCCGGGCGGTGGAGATGGCGGCGGCGAGTCGCTCACGCGTGACGGGCTTGAGGAGATAGCTGAACGCGCCTATCTCAGCGGCCTCCCGCATGAGCTGCCTGTCCGTGTGGCCGGTGACGATGACGACGGGCACCACCTCGTGTTCGAGGATCGTCTTGGCGGCGTCGAGCCCGTTCATCCGGGGCATCAGGATGTCGAGCAGGATGAGATCCGGGGAAGAGATCTGTGCCATCTCGACTGCTTCCCGGCCGTCGCGCGCCTCAGCGACGACTTGGTGGCCAAGGGACTCGGACATGCACACGAGGGCCTTGCGCACAGAGGACTCGTCTTCGGCGACCAGCAGTCGCAGCGCTTCCACTCTCCCCCTCCGATGGAGTTCTTGCCCGCCGTTACTGGCGGGATTATTCCACATAGTTGGGAGCAATCCGTGGGGATTGACCAAGGGCCAGAACCCGTGGCACCTCGTGGGGCGCTTGTGCCGGTCTCCGCCGCGACTGCTCTTAGGGTTCCCAGCCAACTGTGGAATGATGATAGTGGCAAGAGCTGAGGTGCAGGGCGCTATGGCCGCGTCCCTGCGCAATCCCGCTGAGACCTGAGCCTCACCCCTCCCACTGCCGCCCTGCTGTACGTCATACTAAGGGGCATGTGTGCCATGAAGCGAGACAACGACCGGGGCGCCGAGGCGGGAACGCCCGCCAGCAGCATTGATTCGCTGCGAAATATCGAGCGGGCGGAGCAGAGGCTGTGGCTGCTCGCTCTCGCTCTCTTCTTGCTTCTCGCCGCGAGCGTGCTCGCGCTCGACGCGACCGCGGCGACAGTCGAGCGGGTCATCACCGGGATGACCCTCCGGGTGAAGCACTTGCTCGACGACTATGCGACTTCGGGGGCACTCCTCTGTATCGTGCTGCTGGTGTGCGCCTACTTCTACGAAAAATTGGTGATGGTGCGCAGGCA
>DAOVEW010000389.1 GCA_030668755.1 Bacillota bacterium
CACCTTCTGAGCCGCCTGCCGCACCGCCTGCGCCTCCGCCAGCGGCAGCGGCCCCACCAACATCGCCCGCCGCAGCCCGCGATCCATGACCGTCGCCACTAGATCGCGGTCCGCCCGCCGCGCCGCCATCTCGGCCACGACCTCGTCCCCGGCTACCGATGCCAACACCCGCGCCCTGAGGCCGCCTTGCTTCACAGTCGCTCCTTCGCTCCGGCCGCCACCGCGCCCGAGACCCGCCCTCCCCGCGCGGCCTGCGACCATCCCCACGCCGACCACTCGGGAGGCCGCGCCCTGACCGTGACCGCGCCATCCCGGTCGGTCCTCATTATCTTCGCCCCCACTCGCTCCAGCTCCCGCAGTGCCTCCGCGGTCGGATGTCCGAACGGGTTCTCGCCACCCACGCTTACCACCGCGAGCTGCGGATTCACCGCCTCGACGAACTCTCGCACCGCCGGCTCCGCTGACCCATGGTGCGGGACCTTCAGAATGGTGGACTCGATCTCGTCGCCCAGCCGCGCCATTCGCATCGCGCCCGCGCGGTCTATGTCCCCGGTCAGCAGCACGCTCAAGCTATCGTACACAATCCGCAGCACGACCGAGTTATTGTTGCTGTCCGACCCCGTGCCCTTCAGCCGCGGCTCGGGCGGATTCAGCACGTCGGCGTAGATTCCCCGCCCAAGGTTGAGCCGCTGCCCTTCCGTCGCCCGGTGGTGCGCGATCCCCTTCTCATCCAGCAGGTCCTCTATCCGCCGATACGTGTCGCTGTGGCACTCCAGCATGGGGTCCAGCACCATCCCCACCGGCACCGCCTCCAGCACCGCCGGTATGCCTCCGATGTGATCTTCGTCCGGGTGCGTTATCACCAGCACGTCAATCCTCTTCACCCGCCGGGCTATCAGGCCCGGCACCACCACCTCCCGGCCGATATCCCACCCAGACCCCTGCTGTCCGGGCCTACCCCCTCCATCCACAAGCATCGTCATCCCACCGGGCGCCTGGACCAGAATGCAGTCCCCCTGCCCCACGTCGAACACCGTGACCGTAAGGTCCTGTTTCAGCTCCCCGAGCGCCAGCCACCAGACCGCGATGGCCGCGGCCAGAACAACCAGAAGCAGGATTCGCTCGCGAGTCGGCCTCATCCGTCTACCTGCCCCCTCCTGTGGGGCGGGCACGCGTGTGCGCGCGTCAACGGTCCCGCTCCGTTCGCGCCAGGACATACCCCAAGACGAGCATCCCGGCAAACCACGCCAGCAGTGCGGCCACTCCGGGTCTCCCCACCTCCACGCATGCCCCCGGCAGGGACCCGAACGCTCCACTCACCCACACCATCCATCGCGTCGCCAGACCGCACACCCAACCGGCAGCGGGCGCCAGCCAGGGCGCGAGCGCACCCAGCCCACACGTCGTCATGCCCGACACCAGCACGACGCCCGCAAGTGGAATCGCAAACAGGTTCGCTCCGAATCCCGCGATCGGAGCCTGCCCACAATGATACGCCAGGATCGGAAACGTCGCGAGTTGTGCTGCGAGAGTCCCGACGACGGTGTAGCCCAACCACTTCGGCAGCCAGCCCACTAGCCACATCGCCTTCGGCGTCAGATAGAGGATCGCCCAGACCGCGGCGAATGAGAGCTGGAACCCCGCCTGGAAGAGCGCCTCCGGATGTACCACCAGAATCGCGAAGGCGGCGGCCGCCAGCAGCGTGTAGCGGTCCACATTCAACCCGTGCTCCCTTGCGACGCCCGGCACGCGCCTCAGGGTGAGTGCCAAGGCCGCGAACACCCCCATCACCGCGGCCCGCACCACCGCCTGGCCGCCCTCGGTGAGCACCGCGTAGTAGGTCACGACCAACATCGCCGCCAGCGCCGCCCACAGTCCGGGGTAGAGCCTGATGCGGCCGCGCCCGGTGTAGGCCGTCCACCTGAACTGCCGCTCCACCCGTATTCGCCGCCATCCCGCGCCGAGCGCGCCCGGCAGGAACACCATGCCGAACACCATCGAGACCATCGCGCCCGACACTACCAGGAGATGGATGGTCCCCGCGCGCCGGAACATCTCTGTGATCTCCCTGGGCGGCGGGGTCGCGTGCACCCCGAAGATCACGCCGGCGGCCACCGCCGCCGCCACCTCATGGTAGGGTCCCGGTACGTGGGTGCGCAGCGTGTCGAGGGCGGCGGACTGCGCGGCGTACGCGTGGCGCGCGAGCGGCCCCAGGTCGCCCTCTCCCACCCGCTGCGCGAGTTCAGCCGCGCCCACCGCGAGCACGCCGCTGACGCCCAGGGCTCCCATCCTGGCCTTCTCCGACCTCCCGCCGGGGTTGGTGGCCGCTTGCAGCCTTCGCAGCTTCCCCGTCAGACGCCACCGCTGGCCGCGCTTCACGCACCCCGATGACTTCATCCGCACGTACACGCGCCCCCTGACCGGCTCCGCGCCGCCCCCACCCTCGTGCTGCTCCGCCGCCAGCACAAACCGCCATATCCCCCTCGCATATCGGGGCGCGCCCGCCACCGTCCCCACCAGCGTCTGCCCACCCTCTGGAAGCCGCTCGACCGCGCGGGCGCCCGGCACCGCGCACGCCAGCCAGACCAGCCCGCCGGCGAGTCCCGCGGTAGCGGCAATCGCGCCACCGACCCACTCGCGCCGTCGCCTCCACACCGAGACTCCGGCACACC
>DAOVEW010000400.1 GCA_030668755.1 Bacillota bacterium
GGATGACCTCGTCGGCGACGATGTTGCAGACGATGAGGTCGAAGGGGGAGGAGGGGTCTGGGAGGAGGTCGTCCTGGACGAAGCGGATGTGGTCGGCGACGTTGTTGCGGCGGGCGTTCGCCTGTGCTACAGCGAGGGCGGAGCGGTCGTTATCGGTGCCGAGGACCTGGGTGGCGCCGAGAATGGCCGCCGTTATGGCCAGGATGCCGCTGCCGCAGCCGACGTCGGCGACGCGGTTGCCGGGCCGCATGTGCTGGACGAGGCCGCGCAGGCAGAGGCGGGTGGTGGCGTGGCCGCCGGTGCCGAAGGCCGAGCCGGGTTCGAGGAGAACGACGCACTCGCCGGGAGCGGCCTCATAGCTCTCCCAGGTCGGCACGACAACGAGGCTGGGGGTGACCCTAAGGATCTCGAACTGGTCCTTCCATGCCTCGCTCCAGGCCTCGGCCCCGAGGGTTCGGACGCCGACGGTGCCGGGGCCGATGCGAAGGCCTTCTTTTTCGAGGCGGCTCAGGCGGCTGCGTATGGCGCGGACGCGGGTTTCCATCTCGGCGTCTTGGGGGAGATAGGCGATGATGTGAACGTTGAGGGGGCGGCGCTCTTCGACCAGCCCGCTGGCGCCGAGGGACAGCAATACATCCGTCAATCCCTCCACTGCCTCGGGATGTGTGAGGATGGTGACCTCGGCGAGTTCGGGTTCCTGGGGACTCACGGCTGAGGTCTTTCTCCGGCGGCGGCTCGCGCTCCTGCAGGCGGGTTCTTAAGCCACCGAGTGAGCATTACCATACCCGAGGCCAGGATTTCACTTAAGCGGATCAGCCCGTCAGGCCTCCTCTTGCTCGGCGCTCCACGTCCACGTGTAGTGCAGCCTCTCGCCTCGGAGGCCCCGGCGGTAGTCCTCCTTCTGCTTCTGGTAGACGGCGCGCCTGGCGTCGGGCGCGGTGGGAATCTCGCGCGGAGGATAGGCCTTGACCGCGGGTGGGTTTGGGTCGAGCAGTAGGCGATAGGCGTCGGGCCGGCGGAGCCTGAGGTGGCGCTCGCGGTGATCGCGAATACCGGAGTAGAGGTATTCCCAGTAGTTCTCGGGGGCGAGGGATGCGTTCTCGATGTCCGCGTCCGCGGTCACGACTGCGTCGCGCCGGTCGCCAGCGTCGGCGAGCACCTTCGCAGTGGGTGCGACGATGCGCGAGTGGTGCTTGGTGGATGTGATGTAGAAGACCTGCGAGTCCATGGCCCGACAGCGGACGCGGTAGTCCGCCGGACTGGCGGCCGACGGATGGCAGATGATGCGCGCGCCATTGAGCGCGCAGGCGGCGGCCGACTCGGGCCAGACTTCGTCGTAGCAGATGAGCATGCCGACGACGCCGACGTCGGTCTCGAAGGCGGGGAAGGAGTCGCCGGCGGAGACCATCCAGGTTTCGTAGACAGGGAGGTGGACCTTGTGGTAGCGCCCGATGAGGGCGCCGTCTCTGCCGATGAGCACGGCGGAGTTGAAGATCTGGTCGCCGTCGGGTTCGAAGAAGGAGGCGACGATGTGCATCTCGTGTTGGCGGGCCACCTCGCTCAGGGCTTGATGTGCCAGGGCCGCGGTCTCGCGCGCGAGCGTGCGGAAGATGGCCGAGTCGTCGAGGTAGGTGGGCGGGTAGCTGAGGTGCGCGATGTCTTCGCCTGCGACGGCAAGATCGGCGCCCTGCTCACCGGCCGCTGCAAGGAGGCCAGCGGCTCCCTCGATCTCGGTGCGAGACCAGCGGCGGGCGGCGTCGAGGGAGAAAACGTCGCTGTAGGGTGTGGCCTCCGGCGGCACTTCGCGATAGGTCCACTGAGTTGTGGCAAGTCTCACGACATGGTCGGACATGGTCGCTCCTGTTCCTGTGTGAGCTGAGCGCGGGCCGCTCGTGCGGCCGGCGCCTCGAGGTGAAGGTGAAGTTCCGCACGGCCGCCTTGCGCTCCTGGCGCCGCCAGGGTAACATACGCGCCGCCCATGATCGGCAGTTCTCTGGAGGCCACTCCCGTCGTCACCGCGTTTCTCTATCGTCGAGGCAAGGTGCTGCTGCTCCGGCGGAGCGCGCGCGTCGGGACATATCAGGGGCGATGGGCGGGTGTGAGCGGATACATGGAGCGCGCGCCGATTGGCCAGGCGCGGTGTGAGTTGGCAGAGGAAGTCGGCGCCGGATCGGGGGATCTCTCGCTGCGGGGCATCGGGACGCCACTGCTGGTGGAGGACCGGGAGGCGGAGCGGGCGTGGCTGGTGTTCACGTTCCTCTTCCGGCTGCGGGAAGGGGCAAGGATCACGACGGACTGGGAGACGGCGGAGACGGCCTGGGTGCGGCCGGCGGCGGTCGGCGAGCGTGAGACGGTGCCGGGGCTGAGAGCGGGTCTGGCGCGGGTGTGGCCGCCTTGGGGGAGCGATGCGTTCTGGCGGGAGATGGAGGATGTCGCCACGGACACGGTTGCGGGTGCGACTGACCTGGCGCTGCGAGGCCTGCGGGCGGTGGGGCAGCTGCGGGGTGAGACGCGCGCGCGAGGGCTGAGGGCGTTTGCGGCACTGCGGCCTTCGATAGGGATCTTCCCACACCTGGCG
>DAOVEW010000007.1 GCA_030668755.1 Bacillota bacterium
GCGCGGCCGCCCCGGGCGGACGCGAGGGGCTGCGCAAGACGGACGTGGCCGGGCCCGCGCGAGCGCAGGCCCGGCTCCGCGGTGTCATGCGCGCTAGTCTGCGATCCTCCACTTTCCGTCTACGATTTGGACCATTACGAAGGCGTCCTTCGTCAGGCCATTGTGCTCCTCGGGGGAGAAGTTGAAGACTCCACCCGTGCCGACAAAGCCCTGGGTGTTCTCGATGTGATCGCGGACGGCAGCGCGGTCGGCGCCCACGGCGCGAAGCGCGTCGGCGACGAGCTGGATGGCGTCCCAGGCGTGGCCGCCGAAGGTATCGGCGGGCTTGCCGAACTCCGAGTGGTAGCGCTGGGCGTACTCCTCGAGCACCGACGCCTGCGGGTGGTCGGCGGGGATCTGGTCTACGACGATGAGGCGCCCGGCCGGCAAGACAACTCCGTTGGCGGAGTCTCCAGCGATCTTGATGAAGGTCTCATTGGCGACGCCGTGGCTGCAGATCAGGGGTATGTCCATTGCCAGCTGTCGCATGTTCTTGGCCACGATGGCCGGGCCGGGAGGCGTGCCCCAGCAGACGACGGCCTGTGCCTTCGTGCCCCTGATCTTCGTAAGCTGCGTCTCCATGGAGGTGTCTTTGGGGCCATACTCCTCAATGGCAACGACCTTGATGCCGGCCTCGGGCATCAGCTTCTTGATCTCGCGCAGGCCGCTCTTGCCGAACCCGGTGTTGTCTGATAGGGACGCAACGCGCGTGAAATCCTTCGCCTTGAGGTACTCGATTATCTTCTCGACGGCCATCCGGTCGGTCTGAGGCGTCTTGAAGGTCCACTTCCTCACGGGTTCGACAATGGGTACGCCCGCGGCACAGGAGACCAAAGGCACCTCCGCCTTCTCCATGTAGTCCACGACGGCCAGGGTGGTCCCAGTGCGGCTGGGGCCGACGATGGCAAGGACGTTGTCCCTCTCGATCAGTCGCTTGGCGCTGTTCAGGGCCTCGGTGTTGTCGCCCTTGGTGTCCTCAATGACGATCTTGAGGGGACGGCCGCCGATGCCCCCGCCGCCATTGATCATCTTCTCCAGCATCTGCGCGGTGTTGCGCTCCGGGATGCCGAGAGAAGAGGCGTCTCCGGTGATTGCGAACATGGCTCCGATGACATAGGGCTCACCGGTGACAGTGGGGCCGGGCTCCTCGCCCGGAGGGGCCGGCTCTTTGCCACACCCGCCGCAGCAGATCAGGCCGACGAGCAACAGGGCCAGCACGGCCGGCACTGCAGTCGTGCTTCTCATTCCCGCTTCCTCCTTTTCCGGGGTATTAGATGGCGCTTAGTTCGTCTGCGGAGAGGATGTGCACTCCCCCCCCTTGCAGCGCCGAGACAGCCTCTGACACGTTGTCAATGCGGAAGATCACAATCGCGTTTTCCCCGCGTTGCCCGACGAACGCGTACAGGTATTCGATGTTGAGCCCGCGCTGGGTGAGGAGGTCAACGATGCCCGCCAATCCTCCGGGCCGGTCTGGCATCTCGACCGCGATGACTTCGGTCTCGGTCACGGTGAATCCGGCCCCATTCAGGGCCTGCTTTGCTTCCAGAGGCTTGTCCACGATGAGCCGGAGCACACCGTAATCAATGGTCTCCGCCAGAGACAGCGCGCGGATGTTTACCCCGGCCTCGGCCAGCGCATGCGTCACCTCGGCGAGCCGGCCGGACTTGTTCTCCAGGAAGACTGATACCTGTATCGCCGTCATTCGCCCAGGTCCCTCCTGTCAATTACGCGCCTGGCCTTCCCCATGCTGCGCTCCAGGGTCTTCGGCTCGACGAGGCGGACCGAGACCCGCAGGCCGAGGGTACTCTCGATCTCGCTCTGAATGCGTTCCGAGAGCGTCTCCAACCGCGACATCTCGTCCGAGAAGGTCTTCTCAGATACCTCGACCTGCACCTCCATCTCGTCCATCCCACGGGGCTTCCGGTCCACCACCAGCACGTAGTTCGGCGTGGTCTCCTCAATCCCCATCAGCACTTCCTCTATCTGGGACGGGAAGACGTTCACGCCGCGGATGATTAGCATGTCGTCGGTGCGGCCGGTCACTCGTCGCATCCGCCGGAGGGTACGGCCGCAGCCGCAGGGCTCCGGGATGACGCGCGTGATGTCCCGCGTGCGATAGCGAAGAAGTGGGAGGGCCTCCTTCGTGAGCGTGGTGAACACGAGTTCGCCCATCTCGCCGTCGGCGACGGTCTCGCCGGTGACCGGGTCGATCACCTCGGGGTAGAAATGGTCTTCATTGATGTGGAGTCCCGCTTTCTCAAGGCACTCGAAGCCGACGCCCGGACCGATGATCTCGGAAAGGCCGTAGATGTCGAGCGCGTGGGCATGGAGAGAGGACTCGATCTCCTGCCGCATGGTGGCCGACCACGGCTCGGCGCCGAAAAACCCGACCCGCAGTGGAAGGTCCTTGAAGCTCACCCCCAGCTCCTCTCCCACCTCGCCGATCACAAGCGCATAGGAGGGTGTGCAGCACAGGACAGTGGAGCCGAAGTCCTGGAGGATCTGGACCTGCCGCTTCGTCTGGCCGCCAGAGGTGGGTATCACCGATGCCCCGATGCGCTCTGCACCGTAGTGGGCTCCAAGCCCGCCGGTGAAGAGGCCGTAGCCATAGCTGTTCTGGACGAGGTCGCCGCGGTGAGTGCCTCCCGCCGCAAGGGTGCGGGCCATGACCTCGGCCCAGGTATCGACATCGCGATCGGTGTAGCCGACGACGGTGAACTTCCCGGTCGTTCCGGAGGAGGCATGGATGCGCACCACCTGCTCCATAGGCACCGCAAAGAGATCGAAGGGATAGGTTTTGCGGAGATCCTCCTTTGTGGTGAATGGCAGTCGGGTGATGTCGTCTACGCCCTTGATGTCCTGGGGCTTGACTCCAGCGTCGTCGAGCTTCTGCCGGTAGTACGGGACTTTCTCGTAGACGAGCTTGACGACTTCGCAGAGCCGGTCAGACTGCAGCGCTCGAAGCTGGTCCGGCGCCATGAATTCGAGCTCTCGATTCCAGCAAGGTGTCGATTCGTGCACCGCCCGCCCTCCGGATGTTGGCAGCACGGCTCTTACCCAATTGACCGGCTGCTGCTGACTTTGGAGTGGGTTCGACGGCGACGATGGGATACCTCTTGCCCGCTGGCAGGGCGGGGCGGCGCGCTTGGCTTGTCGTTCGGCGGGCGCTGTGCTATGCTCAGCGGGAAACCGCTCACCGAGGGATTCGCATGAGTAGTGTCTCCCCGCCGGCGCTCTGTGCGCTCCTCTCCGGGGATGAGGCAATTGCGCGCGGGGCCTTTGAGGCCGGCGTGCTTGTGGCAACTGCATATCCGGGCACACCGTCAACGGAGATCCTCGAAGCGCTGACCGAATGCCCGGGGCTTCGCGCTCAGTGGGCGCCCAACGAGAAGGTGGCGCTGGAAGTAGCGCTCGGGGCCGCTCTCGCGGGAGCGCGCGCGATGGCTTCGATGAAGCATGTCGGGTTGAACGTCGCCTCCGACACGCTCGTGACGGCCTCCTACACCGGCGTCCGCGGGGGCCTGGTGGTGGTGAGCGCCGATGACCCGGGCATGCACAGCTCTCAGAACGAGCAAGATAACCGTCACTATGCACACCTGGCGAAGATCCCGCTGCTCGAACCCTCGGACAGCCAGGAGGCGAAGGACTTCGCCGTCCTCGGATTCGAGCTCAGCGAGCAGTTCGACACACCGGTGCTGCTGAGGATCACGACCCGCACAGCGCACTCGAAGTCCCTCGTCCGACTGGGGGAGAGGACCGAGCGCGCAGCGGAGGGCTTCTCCCGAGATCCCGCGAAGACGGTGATGGTGCCCGCACATGCGCGGCGACGCCATGAGCTCGTGGAAGCGCGCATGGCCAAGCTCGCCGAGTACGCGGAGACGTGCCCCCTCAACCGCATTGAGAGAGGCGACGGGAGAACGGGGGTCATCGTCTCGGGGATCGCTTACCAGTACGTGAAGGAGGTGCGGCCGCGCGCGTCGGTGCTCAAGCTGGGGTTGACGCATCCACTCCCGGAGAGGCTGATACGCAGGTTCGCGCGGAGCGTCGAGCGGCTGTATGTGGTCGAGGAACTCGATCCTTTCATCGAGGGTCAGGTGAGGGCAATGGGTGTGAAGCTGGCCCGGGCGCCGACGCAGGCGCGAACCGGCGAACTCTCGCCCTCGGCCGTAGCGCGCTTTCTGGGTGTGCGCAGGAGGAAGAGCCGGGCCGGGGCCGCCGACCTGCCCCCGCGGCCCCCCACTCTCTGCCCGGGGTGTGGGCACCGCGCGCTGCTAACGGTCCTGAAAGGCCTTAAGGTCTTCGTCTCCGGAGACATCGGGTGCTACACGCTGGGGGTCCAGCCGCCGCTTCGGACGATGGACACGTGTGTCTGCATGGGGGCGTCCATTGGGGTGGCCCACGGCATCGAGAAGGTGAGCGGGCGGTCGGACAACATAGTGGCGGTCATCGGGGACTCCACCTTCGTCCACTCGGGGATCACGCCCCTCATCGACGTGATTTACAACCGAGGCGCGACGACGGTGATCATACTGGACAACGAGACCGTCGCCATGACCGGCCACCAGGACCATCCGGGGACCGGCAAGACCGCATCCGGCGAACCGACACATCGCTTGCTCTTGGAGGATATCTGTCGGGCGGTCGGGGTGAAACATGTCTCGGTGGTCGATCCTTATGACCTGCGCAGCACACGCGAGCTCGTACGAGCGGCACTGCAGCGGTCGGAGGCGAGCGTTGTCATAGCGCGACGTCGCTGCGTGTTGCTGGACCGCGGCCGCGTGCGCCGCCCGTTCCGTGTCGATGCCGAGCAGTGCGTTGGATGCGGGCAGTGCCTCGCACACGGATGCCCCGCCATTGCGGATGTGACGCCGCCCGGGAGCAGACGAAAGCAGGTTCGGATCGTGCCGGAGCTGTGCGCGGGATGCGGTGTGTGCGCTCAGATCTGCCCTGAGGGCGCGATAGTGGAGGCCGCGTCGGGTGAGTAGGATCACGAATGTAGCAATCGCGGGCGTCGGGGGGCAAGGCATCATCTTGGCCGGCGACATTGTTGCGCAGGCGGCGCGGTCTGCCGGCCACGACGTCAAGAAGAACGAGGTGCATGGGATGGCCCAGCGGGGCGGCGCGGTGGTGAGCGAGATCCGCTACGGGAAGCGGATCTACTCGCCGCTGATTCCGGACGGGGAAGTGGATGTCCTGATGGCGTTGGAGCTGCTGGAGGGGCTGCGGCATGCGCACCGGGTTCGTGCTGGGGGCATGGTGATTGCAAACGAGCTGCGGCTGCCTCCGGCAGTGCGGGTGCCGGACTCACCGGAGTACCCCGACGACATTACCGAGCGGCTGCGAGGTGCGGCCGAGAACGTGGCTGTCGTGCCGGCGGCTGAGCTGGCGCGGCGCGCGGGGAACGCGCGGGCTGCGAACACCATCCTGATCGGAGTGCTGTCCCGATTCGTGGACCTGCCGGTGGACGCCTGGAAGAGCGCTCTGAGGATGTGCTTGCGGCCGTCGCTGCTGGAGGTCAACCTGCTCGCATTCGATCTGGGACGGCGAAGACGGAAGACGGCGAAGAGGTGAGGAGGCGCGAGCTGAGGGGCCCCGGTCGCGGCCGGGGCGGCGCGTGCTGCCACGGGAGTGTGGAATAACCCGTCCGGAGCAGTTTGGCGAGAGCAGGGGCCAGCCACAGAAGCAGTGTGTGGAGGGAGCCTTGCCTGCCTCGTCTCAGCGAGTTCCACGGCGTCGTCAGCTTGGATCACCCGTTGTTTCGGTCAACCCCTCAGGCGCGTATCTGCGGCACCGCGCCGCTGCGCAGAGCGCCTACCGGGCGCGGCAACGAACGCGCTGGTGGCAGCGCGGGGCAGCGTGCGCGCTGCTGATTGTACTCTACTTCGCCATCGGTCGGGACTTGATTGCCATGGGCCGTGCGACGAAGGACACGGCATTGATGGAGATCCGCTACGAGGTCCACACTGTCGCCAAGGATGTGGAGCGTATGACGCAGTGCGCGCAGGCCACCTCGGCCAGCGAGTACACCTCTCCCATTGCGTTCACGTCGGCAGCGGCTTTGGCGCAGAGGGGCGGTCCTGCCGATGTCGATGCTTGGCTGTCAGAGGAGCCGGTCGAGACGCTGTCGCGTGCCAGTCCGCGGTAGTGCTGCGCCCGTGGGCACGGCAATTGCCCTAGCACCGCGCAGCGATGGTATAATGCGTCTGCGTGCGCGGACCGAGGTGGCCTGATGGGCATTCGGGAGGTCATTGCCAAGAAGCGCGATGGCCGTGAGCTGACGAGCGAGGAGATTGGCCTCGTCGTCGGGGAGTACGTCAGCGGCAACAGCTCCGACGCGGAGATGGCCGCGCTGCTGATGGCGATCGTATTGCGCGGGATGACGCCGCGGGAGACGGCGGATCTGACGTTCGCAATGGTCGAGTCCGGAGAGCGTCTGGACCTCTCGTCTGTGCCGGGGATGACGGTTGACAAGCACTCGACGGGCGGCGTCGGCGACAAGACCACACTTGTGGTCGCGCCGCTCGTGGCCTCACTCGGAGTCGCCGTGCCGAAGATGTCGGGCCGAGCGCTCGGGCACACCGGCGGCACGATAGACAAGCTGGAGACGATACCCGGGCTGACCACCGATCTGTCGCCCGACCGCTTCTGTCGGCAAGTTGCGGATATCGGGGTGGCCATTGCAGCGCAGACGGAGCGCATGGTGCCGGCGGACAAGCGGATCTACGCGCTCCGGGACGCGACGGCCACAGTCGAGAGCATTCCACTGATAGCCAGCTCGGTGATGAGCAAGAAGCTGGCGGTGGGTGCGGACGCCATTGTGCTGGACGTGAAGGCTGGGCGGGGGGCCTTCATGCCGGACGTGGAGCGCGCGCGGAAGCTGGCGCAGGCGATGGTGGACATCGGCGGCCGCGCTGGTAAGCGCGTTGTCGGGCTTGTCACGCGAATGGACGAGCCTCTCGGAAGAGCGGTGGGAGATGCAGCAGAAGTGGCCGAGGCGATCGAGACGTTGGCCGGCGGTGGGCCGGCGGACTTTGCCGAACTGTGCGAGATAGTGGCAGGACACATGTTGGCGGCGGCAGGCGCGGCGGGCAGCGCCGAAGAGGGCCGTACCTTCGCCCAGCGCGGACTGGAGAGCGGGAGCGGGGTTGCGAAGCTGCGGGAGATGGTGGCCGCACAGGGGGGCCAGGTTGGGGTCGTGGAGGAGCCTGAGAGGCTCACTTTGGGTGCGGCCCGGATACCTGTTGTGCTTGAGCGGCAGGGCCACGTGACGCGGATTGATGCGCGACGCGTGGGGCTGGTCGTGCGTCAGTTGAGGGCAAGGGCGGGTGCCCACAAGGCTGTCTGCGGTGTGCTGCTGCACAGGAAAGTGGGCGAGGTTGCGGACGTGAAGCCGGCGGCGAGTGTCTTATGGCCGGAGGCGGCCGGTCCGGCGCCAGAGCGGGCAATCGCAGAGGTGCGCGCCGCATTCGAGGTAAGCGAAAAGGCCGTACCAGCCAATTGCGTGCTGGCCGGCGTCGTCACGGCTTAGCAACCCGGCTCAGGCCAGTAGATCCATCAGGTGTGTGGACGCTTGGGGCAGGCGTGGCTCACGACGAGGCGGCGGCCGCTGTACTCACGGCCGTCGAGCGCAGCGATCGCTGCACGGGTCGAGTCTGGATCGGCAAGTTCCACGAATCCGTATCCTCGCGAGCGCCCTGTTGACGGGTCCTGGATGATCCGGACGTCGACGACCCGACCGTAGTCGGCGAAGAGGGCGGCGAGATCGTCCTCTGTCGTGCGCCACGGCAGATTGGCGACGTAGACTGTGACAGTGTGCCTGGACACAGCATCCCCCTCGGCTGGGATCGAGCCGGCAGGCTCGGGGTTTGATTGTCAGGCGGATGGCCGGGCAGCCGGATACGGCCGAGCCGCAAACACGGGGGATGTTCCAGTAAGGTCGCACAGTTGCCGCTGCCTTTCGGCTACCGAGCATTCTGCGGGCAAAGAGCAAACTCCTCTCCTGCCCCGCGTTTTTGCTGGGAGAATGTGCGTTCTTGGTGCAATTCCGGCTTAGCGCAGGAGCCTAACGCGACCGGCCCCCGGCTCGAGACCAGGGACCTGCTGGCGCAGATATCGCGGGGTGAGCTACCGCACTCGGACGCTGGCGGCCTTCAGTCCCTTCCCACCAGTCGTGACGTCCAGTTCGACTTCCTGACCCTCATAGAGAGTCCGTCGGCCGGGAACGTTGCTGACGATGACCGAGTAGTGAACGAAGACATCGCCCTGCTCTGTCTCGATGAACCCGTACCCCTTGGCATCGTCGAACCACTTCACCTTGCCAGTGGTCACTGGCCATGTCCTTTCCGGTAGTCTGAACGGCAACGGAAGAAGGCTGGCAGCAACACTGGTGAGTCTTCACGCCGCCCTCAGACCCATCTATGAGTGCGGGCAATACCCGACCTGCTGACCATATCATCAAACAACTCCGAAGTCAAGTTGCGCCGGCTGTGGCTGCTAAGGGTTGGCCGAAGTGTGAAGCGTCGCAGGGGCAACAGCGCCCACTGGCGCAAGCATGGAACGCTCGGCGCCCCGCGCGGTGCTCACAGCCGATAGCGGCGGAGCAGCCAGTTGATGCGGATGCGCGCCAGATCCTTCAACGCGTCGAGCGAGTCGCGGACGCGGCTGATGCGCGTATCGGGGGAGTCGACCCAGGTGACGGGGACCTCGGCGATCTTCATGCCCAGGCGCTGTGCGAGGAAGAGGACCTCCATGTCGAAGGCGATGCCGCCCATGCGCTGCGCGCCGAACAGCCGCTGGGCGATCTCCCGTGGGAAGAGCTTGAAGCCGCACTGTGTATCGGTGATGCTGCGGACTGCGACGAGCCGGACGAGGATATTGCCCACCCGCCCGACTAGCTCACGGTACCACGGCTGCCGGACTGGAAGCCGAGACTCGGGCAGCGCGCGGGAAGCGATGGCGATATCGCGGCCGGCCTCGAGCGCGGCCATGAGGTGTTCGACCTCCTCGATGGGAGTGGAGAGGTCGGCATCGGAGAACAACACGTACTCGCCCCGGGCCGCGAGCATCCCCGTTCTGACGGCGGCGCCTTTGCCGCGCTTGGGCTCCTGGACGACCTCGACTCCGGCGCTCCGCGCCACGTCGGAGGTGCGATCGGTGCTCGCATTGTCGACGACGAGCACCTCGGACTGGTAGGTCTGGGCGGCGAGATAGTCCTTGACCCGCGCGAGGGAGGGGCCGAGGCGGCCCTCTTCATTGTAGGCGGGGATCACGACCGACAGGAACGGTCGCGCGGTGGTCTCGCTCACTTCCTTCGCCTCTCCCGGGACGCCGCAAGCGCCAGCCGGGCTCGTGCCTCGCGCGGCGCCATTCCTTCGACGGCGATCTGCTTTGAGCGACCTCTCTGCCCTCTGACGATCGTGATAGCGGACTTCGCAACCGTCAGCGCCTTTGCGAGCACGGCAACGCACTCCCTGTTGGCCGCGCCCTCGGCGGCGGGCGCGTGCACGCATACGACGAGTCGGCCGGCGTTGTCCCTCTCCACACAGGACCGGGAGGATCGGGGGCGGACCCGCACCGCTATGAGCTGGTCGTCGGAAGCCACAGCCGATACCTCAGTGGTAGAGTGTGAGCAGAATGGCGAGGTTGAAACCGTTGAAGGCGGCGTGAGCGGCCCAGGGCGCGAGAAGCGAACCGTATCGTTCGTAGAGGTAGGCGAAGAGTACGCCCAGCAGGAGGTAAGGAAGCAGCGGGAGCGCGCTCAGATGGGCCACCGCGAACACGAGCCCGCTGGCGAGGGCGGCCGGGGCGAAGGGCCAGTCTTTGCGAAGCGCGCCGTAGAGGATGCCGCGGAACAACGTCTCTTCGAGGGCAGGAATTATGGCACAGGCAGCCACGATGAGGACGACTTTGGTGGGCCACAGGGGAGCCCCGGTGATGACCGGGACAAGAGGGTGCTCCTCTGGGAAGGTGCCCAGGCCCACCTGCTGTGCGAGGGAGTACCTCAAGTAGAGGTTCTGGATGACCTGGTAGAGTCCGAGGATCGGGAGGGCGAAGAGGCCCGCCGCCGAGATTCCTGCGACGAGCCACCGCCACCCGCGCGACAGGCGCCACCCCAGGCGCGTGCCCCTTGGCGAGGCGAGCCACACCCAGGCGATGCCCGCAATGCCGGCCGCAAGCCCCGGGACAAGGAGGGCGAGTGCGCCTGTCGTTCGTTCGGCAGGCAGGACCGCACCCAATGCGAGGCGGCAGGCCTGAGCCACGAAGAGCCAGAGGATCAGTGCTTCGACTGCCTCGCGGGCGCGCCAGGTCGCGGGCGGCGGAGCCGCCGGGCGATGCGCCGCGCCGGCGCGCGCCTCGCGGACGCGGCCCATAATGAAAAGCGCGAGGCCGATCAGTCCGGCCAGGAGCATCAGGCCGCATACCGCCACCATGGCCGCCGCCGGCACGGCGAGGCCGAGCGCCTGCGCGCGAGCGGCGCGCCAGACCTGCTCTGCAGCATCGGTCCGGCCCAGGTGCTCGTAGGCCCTCGCCAACACGAGCAGCCCCGCGGGGGACTTGCGGAGGAAGCTCGCCGCGTTCTCGACGTCTTCGGGCGAGGGCTCCGTCGAGGCCATTACCCTCAAGGTGGCGATGAGGCCTTGGCGCTCGGACTTGGGCAGGTCCTGTCGGAGAAGCGCGTAGAGGGTAGTGACAGCGTCTTCCCTGCGGTCGAGCGCACTGAAGACCAGCGCAAGGGAGGTGAGGGTTTGCGGATCCTCCGGCGCTGCCTCAACGCTCAAGAGGTAGTGGAGGTGGGCCTGATCGAGGAACTGCCGGCTTTCCTCTTCGCCGAAGCCTGCGATCCGCGCCAGGTAGAACATCCGCACGAAGGTGTCGCCGGCACGCCCGTAGCGTTCAGCCCTGCCCTTCGTCCACTTGGACACCGGGGGAACGCCGAAGGGGAAGGCGAGGCTGATCAGTATCCCGACGGCCATCGCTGCGAAGAGGATTGTGCGGAGCGATGACCGCGAGGCAGACCGGGGTGGGTCCTGCACGGAAGCTACACTCCTCTTGCCAGCGACATCAGCATCGCCCGGACGATATAGAGGATGACCAGGGCGATCATCGGTGCGAAGTCGAGTCCTCCGCCAGCGGTTGGAACGCTGCGGCGGATGGGCCGCAGCATGAGGTC
>DAOVEW010000374.1 GCA_030668755.1 Bacillota bacterium
ACAATAGAGGCCAGCAGGAAGAGCACGACGACCGGCACCGCGCGGCGTGTCACGCCGCCGGGTTCACCGCGTCGTTCGGAATTGCCCGAACTGGCGAGCATCGTGAGACGCCCGTTGCATGAACGGACGGCCGGTTTCTGCCCCTGGGGACCCGATGGCAGTCGGCAACCACCATGTGCTTCATTGCTGAGATCGTGGTATTCACAAGGAGGAAGCTGTGGCTGTCGGCAGGGCCTTGGCCGGGGCGGTCCCGGGGCCGCGGCGAGACGGCAACCAGGCGGTGGATCTATGCGTCTCACTGTCCGCGAAGGCAAAGACAAAGGAAAAGCGAGCGATTGCTCCCATGCCGCGGTGAGCGTGGGCACCGGGGCGGACAACGACCTGCAGCTCTCCGACCCTTTCGTGTCGGGTCACCACGGGCAGTTCATCCGAGATAGAGGCAGGTGGCGCTACCGAGATCTGGGCAGCACCAACGGGTCCGCGGTGGAGCGTGCGGGCAAGAAAGAAAAGGTGGACCCATCGGGCGGCGGCGCCGAGCTAAGCTCGGGCGATTTGATCTTCCTGGGGCAATCGGTGTTGCAGTTCGAGATTGCCGACGCGGAGCCGATCACCGCGTACGGCGAGACCGTCCTTGCGTCACGCACCGTGGCCGACCTGGACACGTCGCGACAGCGGCAGCTCGAGAGCCCTGAGCAGCTCCTCGTCGGCTACCGGCTCGAACGGGAGATCGGCCTCGCCTTCGAGGCGGAGGCGATGCTGGACGCCATTCTCGAGGCAACTCTCAACGCCTTCCCCGCCGCGACACACGTTATCTTGCTGCTGGTTGAGAAGAAGAGCCTCCAGCCCCGACGGCAGGTGGGCCGCGTCCGGGGGGAAGCGGGCCGGCACAGAGGTGAGCTGCCCATCAGCATGTCGGTGGCGACGCGGGTTCTCGAGGAGGGACACGCGGTGCTGTTCCAGGACGTGCCCGCCGAGTTCAAGGACTCCCGAAGCGTCGCGGCCGCGGGGATCACCTCCAGCCTCTGCGCGCCGCTGTGGACAGGCGAGGAAACCGTCGGACTGGTCCAGGTGGACAGCAGGGGAGGCAAAGGGCGCTTCTCCGAGAGCGACCTCGATCAGCTCACGCTCTTTGCCAACCGGGCCGCGCTGGCCATCGTCGGCAGCGAGCTCTGCGAGGCCGAGCGGCGCAACCAGCTCGTGCGCGACCTTTCGGACATGATCACACACGACCTCAATGGACCGCTCACCAGTGTGCTCGCCTTCCTCGAACTCCTATCCGAAGAGCCTCTCAACGACGACCAGATGCAGCAAGTCCAGTTCGCCCTCGGCGCGGGCAAGTGGCTCGCCATTCTCGTCGGCGGCATTCTCGACGTCGCCAGGATAGAATCCGCCGAAGTCGAACTCAAGCCCGAGCCCTTGGACCTCGCGGCCGAGATCACAGAGGCGCTCTCGCTCATTCGCTACCAGTTCACCGAGAAGAGCATCCGCCTCGAGACCAAGATACCTCCAGGCCTGCCCCGCGTGGCGGCCGACCGCGATCTCTTCCGACGGATCATCATTAACCTCGCGGGGAATTCGGTCTCCCTGGCGCCCGTGGACACGAAGCTCACCATCTCCGCGAAGCCGAGCGGCGAGGGCGACTTCGTGACCGTGGGTGTGCAGGACGAGGGACCGGGAATCCCCAAGGAGCAGCAGCGGGACATCTTCGACAAGTTCGTTCAGGCCAGCTTCAGGGAGCGCACCCACCAGAAGATGTCCGTCGGCCTCGGCCTGACCTTCTGCAAGCTGGCGGTGGAGGCGCACGGGGGGCGCATCTGGGTGGAAAGCGAGCCCGGCCGCGGCGCGTGCTTCTCCTTCTCGCTGCCGCTCCAGCCGCTGTCACAGGGGGCGAGCTGAGGCACTGGGCAGGCCGCTTTCTGGGGGTGCGGGGTCTGGCTTCACCGCTTTCCGGCCAGCGCTATTTCCGGCGCCTGAACCAGCCTCGCTTACTCTTCCGCTCGTAGTCGCGGAGAGCGCTATTGATCGCTATCTGGGACTCGTGGAGTGACTTCTGCTGGGCCATGGCCGGATTCGGCGTGCCACACCGCCAGCAGGTGGGAGTGTTCGCGGTCAACGGCTCGTGGCACTTGGGGCAGCGGTAGGCGCCAGCGCCCGGCGCGGCTGAGCCCGATTCTTGCCTTGCGGGCGGACGCAAGCTCGGCGCTGGAGTGCGGGGGGAACTCGCAGGGGCCCCGGTCGCCCGGGCAGCCCCCGCTGGTCCTTGCGGCCGCGGCGCCGGCGTCGGCTGCCCGGGCGACTTGGGCGCCCCGCGAAGGGTGTCCGCGATCTCGCTGACGCTCTGGAAGCGATAGGGAGGTCGCTTCCGCAGGCACTTGGCCAGGGTGCGAGACACGTGTGGTGGCAGGCCCGTCGGAGGCTCCGGGTCCTTGCTGAGGATCTCGTTCACGATGGCGCCGGGCCCCGAACCGTTGAAGGCCTGCTCGCCGGTGAGCATCTCGTAGAAGGTCACTCCAAGCGAGAAGATGTCAGACCGCGCGTCAAGTTTCTCGCCGCGGGCCTGCTCCGGGGACATGTAGGCGAAGGTCCCCATTGTCATGCCGGTCTGTGTGAGGCCGCTTTCCTGGCCGATCGAGGCAAGGCCGAAGTCCATGAGCTTCACCGCTCCGCCGCGCAGGACCATGATATTGTCGGGCTTGATGTCGCGATGGACGACGCCCTGCTCGTGCGCGTAGGCGAGCGCTTCGCAGACTTCGAGCATGATCTCG
>DAOVEW010000021.1 GCA_030668755.1 Bacillota bacterium
GGAAGGTGGGGATGTAGGCGCTGTCGGGCAGCGCCGGCTCCAGCACGGAGAGCCTGCTCTGCAGATCGCCGTACTTCGCCTCCAGGTCGGGCAGCTGGGTCAGCTTGGTGTGGACTTCCTCGAGCTTCGCTTGCTTCTCGCCCAGTTCGCCCTCGAGCTTCTTGAGCTCGGCCCCCTTTGCGTGGTAGAGGCTCGCGCCCAGGCCGATAAGGCACAGCGCGGCAATCCCCAGGAGCGCAAAGACGACTTTTCGGTCGCTTCCAACGCTCATCTCAACTCACTCCCGATGACGCGGTTCAGCGGCACGGTCACTTCGAAGTCAACCACCGACTGCTGTCGCCCGCCGGTCTTGACCTGAGTGTAGCCCAGTTTCGGCACCTCACTCCAGGCCAGGTCTTCGAGTTGGAGCATGAACTCGCCGATATCGCGTTGGTTGTAGGCAGAACCGCGCAAGACCAGCGATTGCTCCTTGTCCCCGTGGCGAGAGGTCAACTGCGAGATCCATACGCCGCTCGGGATCGCTGCGCTGCTGTCGCGAAGTATGCGGATCCAGGCGTCCTCACTATCGTGGACCTTCTCCAGCAGCGTGACTCGAGGTCCGAAGTCAGCGATGTTGGTCTCTAGGAACTGGATCCGGTCGATCGCACCCGCCAGCGCGGGATCGCTGAGCCTGGCCTGCATCTCCGCGATCTGCCCTTGCACCAGGCGAGTTGTCACCCAGAGCTTGGCATAGACCATGCCCACTCCGACGAGGACTGCGATGAGTGTGTATACTACGCATCGCATAACAGTCATCGCGCGCTGCTTCTGCGCGCGCCGGGTCGCTATTAGGTTGATGTCGCAGACTGTCATGATGCTTTCTCCCCGGTCTCACCAAGCCTCTGCTTCAGCGAGCGCGTCTCGCGCAGCGCTAGCCCGGTTCCAACCAGGAGGACGGGGGCATGGGACTGGAGGTAGTCCTGGTTCACTCCCTGTGCCCGAAGGTCGCTGGCGCCGAAGACGTTGACGACCTCGACCGGCACACCGAGTTGAGCCTGGAAGTACTCGCTGACGCGTGGGAGCTTAGCGCTGCCGCCGCTCAGCAGAATGCGGTTCACCCCCAGTTCTCCCGAGCCTGCGTCCGGCGACTGCTGTTGGTAGTCGTGATAGGCGAGCGATCGGCGCACCTCGCGGATCAGCTCGTCCAACAGGGGCTCTATCGAGCGGCTCGCCTGCTGGGTGGCCGGGTCCAGAGTCGCGCGCTCCTCCTCGCTCGACACCACCTGCATCGTCGTTTCCTTGAGCTGGTTTGCCTGCTCCGTGTCGATATCCAGAGCGTTCTTGATCGCCTCGGTAAAGGCGTCTCCTGCGATGGGTATCATGCGCGTCAACACGAACTGGTCGTCCTTCATGATGGTGATCTCTGTATAGGTCGCGCCAATCCCGAGGACGGCCGTTGTGTCCCCGCTTCCCTGCAACTGCCCGTTGCCGGCCAGAATGCCTCGCATCGACGCGAAAGGCTGTATCTCGACCGCGGCCAGGTCGAGGCCCGCCAGCTCTATAGCCTCCACCTGACTATCTACCATGTCTCGAGGTGCTGCGACCAACATCACGCGCATCTGACCGCCCTCGTCTGTCGTGGGCCGGTCGAGCACCTGGAACTCGACGACGCTGTCCTCCACCGGGAACGAAATGTAATTCCGCGCTTCCCACTGAATGGATTTACGAAGCTGTCGGTCAGACATGCTCGGCAGTGGCACTTCCCGGACCACCACGGTCGGGCCCGCGATTCCTGCGGCGACGGTAGCCTTTTCCACCTGCAGGGCTTCCAGAAGCGACTGGACGGCCTTCGCAACGGCCAAGGGGTCCACCACGACACCACCTTTCACCGCCTCCCGCGGCGTCGGCGCGCTGCCCGCCTTATGCAGGGCGATTCCGTTCTTCGATTCCTGCAACTGGACCAGCTTAATGGCACTGCTGCCTATGTCCAGCCCTATCGATGTGTTATTCTGAGCCAGTTTCGGTAGTAAGCCCATGGCCTATCGACTCCTCGATGCCGCCTCATCAATCCGAGTCCAGTGTCTTCGTGTCGTTCCCCGAGCCTTGCCGCCGGGCCGAAAGCTGTCCCTTCGAGGAGAAGTAGCTGACGGCACTCGAATCGATAGCTCCGGTTGCCTCCGGCAGCCTGCCGCCCGTCTGAAGCACATTGCCGCTTTGGCGCGGGCCTTGCCACTCCTCAACAATCCCTTCGGTCAGAAGCTCGGTCACGGCCTTCACGGCGACGACGGGCTCGAGCCCGCTTTCCCGCACTATAGTAGCCGTCTGGCGCCGCGCGTCCACAAGCCGCAACACCGTCTTCGCCTCTTCACTCAGGCTGTCGTAGTGCTGGTTGACTGCGTAGGCCCGCTGCCGCAGCACGACGTGCATGTTTGGCATCTCGGCCTCGACCCGCTCCCACTCGTCGAAGCGCTTCATGCCTTCCAGAATCAACTCCTCGGTGCTCTGCTTTATGTTCTTGACGACAGGCTTCTCCGTTCGCTCGAAGCCGAACTCGCCCGCGTTCCACCCCAGGATGCGATACACGAGTTCCGGTCCGTGCTCCATCCGGGAGTCGGCGCGCGCGATCTCTCCGTTCGTGAAGTAGAGCACGGCCTGCTCTCCCGGACGCGAGACGGTCAGCTTGCCCGTTTTGTGTCCGACGTTTAGCATTTGAAGCAGCTCCGCGAAGCTAACATCCTGGAAGGTGCCCGTCAGTGCCATCGTTGTTCTTCCACTCTCCTACACAACTCCGGCCTTCTGCTTCTGCGACAGGTGAGCCAGCACCATCGTGCAGACTGCGTTCAGGCTCTCGAAGACGCCGTTTCCGTGAATGGCGATGCTTTCGAAGCTCGGCACCTGCCGCGGGTTTACCACGTACTGCATGTATTCAATCGGCGCGATGTTGGGAAGATCGCGCTTGTTGTACTGAACCACATATGGGGTGCTCTCGAGGCTGTAGCCATAAGAGGACAGATTGCCGATGAGATTGTGGAAGCTCTCGAGGTTCCCCCGCATCTTCTCCCACTGGGAATCGCAGACGAAGATGATCCCGTCCACCCCGCGCAGCACCAGCTTGCGGGTGGAGTTGTACATCACCTGCCCCGGCACGGTATAGAGCTGGAACTTCGTGCGGAAGCCGTGAATCTGCGAGGCCTCGAGCGGGAGGAAATCAAAGAACAGAGTGCGCTCTCCCGGCGTAGCCAGAGAGACCATGTTCCCGCGCTTCTCCCGCATCGTCCGCTGATGGATGAACTGCAAGTTCGTCGTCTTCCCGCACATGCCGGGCCCGTAGTAGACGATCTTGCAGCTGATCTCCTTCAGCGCGTAGTTGATCGAAGCCATCGCCGAGCGGTCCTTTCTCGATCCCTCTTCACTTCCAGCTTACTGCGTGGTGGCGAACACCACGCCCTCCGATGTCCCGACATCCGCCCACGCCGGAGGCGAGGGCGGTGGCAGCTCGAGCGCCTCCGGGGGAAGACGAGTAACGACTAGGTTGAGTGGCAGCTCGACCGCGTCTTCATGTAGGGTGAGCTCGGCCGGCTGCACGAGCGCCTTGCGGACTCGAGACGGCAGCCACTCCATCACCTGAGCGATGCTGACGACAACGCGGGCTTCTCTCAACTGTCCCAGAATCGCCTCCAGCGGGATCGGCACGTCATGCGAATCGGCCACTGCGAGTGCCTTTTCTGTGACCATTTCCCGCGGAAGCTGCGCCAAGATCGCCGACGCTGGCAGGTTGATAGCTCCCTCCATGTCAGGCACCGGCAGGGGCGGAGCCTGGTACGTCTCAGCCGCCCTCCTCGACTCATCCTCGACCGTCGCCCCGCGGTCTTTCACTGTCACGATGAGCACGCCGCCTTCGGCAGCGGCCGCTGCGGTCGCCGACTTGACGGCGGCGCTCTCCGCGAATCGTCTCGCGTCGGCGGGCCTCCGTGGGGCTCTTTCTGGAAGGAACAAGCGAAGTGGGTAGCAGATCATTGCGGAGAAAAGGATGGCGGAGACACGGGGTACCGCGTCCGCGGTGTTCTGCATGGCCGGATAGATCGTCTCGCCGCCGCTCATTGCGGTGAGCCCCGCCGCGGCCGCCACCGTGAGGCCCACGCGCACCAGCGTCAAACCCGCGATTCCGAGAACCCATCCGACGAGGGATACCGCCGGACGCCACGCGTAGACCGCAGTGCCGAAGATGGCCGCTTCGAGCGTCCACAGAACCGAAGCGGAAACCTCCCACCCGGAGGGCGTTTCCACGTGAGTGATCTGCATGCAGATCACCGTCCCCGCCATGAATGCGATCAACATCGAAAGCACACTGATCGCGGTGAATTCCCTACGCATAGCACCCGCGCTTGCGCGGCCTGGATTGCCGATACTCGAGGCCTGTGAGAGGGGATGGCTGCCGACCCGGCCAGCCTCCAAAGTGCCGGCTAGCCCCTCGGCCGCGAGCCCGCGCTGCCGCAAAACCAGTGACTTATTCCACATTTGTCTGGGAACCTACCATCGGCACAGAAGCGCTCCTGAACGGTCAAGAAACGCCTCCGCTCAGTGTGCAAGAAAGCGCCCTGCCGGGGATATCGGCGGGGCGCGGTAAGCCGTGCGCGATTCGTCGTCTGAGGTGTTAGGGAAGATACTCCCGCTCCGCTCTCACCTTGCCGTCAACTAGAATGCGCGCCTTGGTCTTCGCGGTGACGCGTATCTTCTGTGGCGGTATTCTCTCGCCTGGTTTGTGTCGGCCCTGATATATTCTCCGGCGGCCGTTCTCGTCGATGATCTCGATAGCGACATCTGCCTCGCCGTCGGCGCCGGCATCGGCCGGGACCATGTATGTCAGGGTCTCCTCGCGCGCCCCCCGGGGACCGGGGGGCGCCATTGGTGGCGGGCCGCCCGGTTCGCTTGGCTTCGGCCCGAGGCTCACTACGAGGTCGACTGCGGTGCCCCGCACCACGCGGGCTGTCGCGGCGGGGAGAGTGCTGGCCACGTATCCGCGCGGGACGCTCGCGTCGTAGCTTTCCTGCACCGTTCCACCCGTCAACCCGGCTGCCTCGAGGTTGCGCTGTGCTTGCGCAACCGACATCTGTGTTACAGCGGGAACGACAACGTGACTGGGCCCTTCGCTGAGCACCACCTTCACCACGGTGCCGGCGCGGACTTCGAGATTCGCCACGGGGTCCTGGCTCAGCAGGGCCCCGGCCTCGACATCCTCGCTCGGACGGCTTCCCACCTCGCGATACTCCAGCTCCAGTTCTTCGAGATACGTGCGCGCCGCGCCCGCGCTCATCCCCACGACGTCTGGCACCGGAACCATCTCCGCGCGGCCGCGGGCGGCGGCCCATTGGGTCACTCCGGCGACGGTCGCCACCAAGGCTATGGTTGCCGCGAGGCCCCATACCCCGCGTCTGCGCACCCACCATCCCGCGGCGTCGGCTCCGCGACCGAAGCGGCTGTGTCGCCATCTGGCCAGCCGACCTTTGCCCCCTACCGCCTCAGCGCGCGGGCAAGCAGCCAGGTGGCTCGACAGCTCGCGCGCGGACGCGAAACGCTGCGACAGGTCCTTCGCGAGGCAGTGGCCGACGACGAAGTCCACCTCCGGAGGCAGTCCCGGTCGCAGCGCGCTCGGCCGCCGGGGGCGATCGTATACGTGCTTGTGCAGAATGGCGAGCCGGTCTCCATCCTCGAAGGGCGGACGCCCGGTGAGCATGTGGAAGAGGGTGGCTCCGAGAGAATAGATGTCGCCTTGGGGCCCCACAGCTTCGCCGCGCGCTTGCTCTGGCGAGATATAATGGACCGATCCGATGATTGCGCTCGTGTCGGTCTGCCCCGGCGAGGAGGCGGCGCGGGCGATCCCGAAGTCGGTGACCTTGGCCCTGCCGTCGTGGCCGAGCAGGATGTTCTGGGGCTTGATGTCTCGGTGCACGACCCCCGCGGCGTGTGCCGCGGCCAGTGCTTCAGCCGTCTCCGAGGCGATGCGCAGCGCCTCGTCGAGGGGCAGCGAGCCTTCCCGTCGCAGACGCTCCTTCAGGCTTTCCCCCTCGACGTACTCCATCACAATATAGTGGAGGTTCCCGTCGCTGCCTGTGTCGTATACGCTCGCGATATGCTCATGCGCCACCCCGGCCGCCGCCCGCGCTTCTCGGCGGAACCGCGCGACGAACGCGTCGTCGGCCGCCAGCTCCGGGCGCATGATCTTTATGGCAACGATCCTGCCCAGCACTCGGTCGCGGCCGCGATACGCGGTCGCCATGCCGCCCTCGCCGATTCTCTCGAGGACCTCGTACCGATCGTTCAGTACCTGGCCGACAACCGAAGTCACCGCTTCACCATTACTGCCGGAACCCGTGCCACAACACAACGCCCATCGCTCCGGCCAGCAGCAATAGGGACCCAACAACGAGGATCATTGCCGCCTCCTCCGGCATTGGCGGCCGCGGCAGCACGGCCGCAGCGACATACGCGACGACGGCGCCCCCCACCAGTAGCACCGCAAGGCCGAGTTCCCGGCCGCGCCGTCGGGCCTGAACATAGGCCGTCCCCAGCACCCAGAGAAGGAGTGCCCCGCCAAGCGCCAGTCGCCACCACCTCACCGTTCGTCGACCTCCTCACTCCGGCCATCACAAACCGGGATACGGCGACTCGCTCGCGGTATCCTTCCCGGCCTGCTCTCGCAGGCGCCAGCGTTCCTCCCGTGTCAGGTGTCGCCGGTCGCCTGAGGAGCCGACTCGGATTGCACCGAGCGGCTCGACCGGGCATACCCACTCACACATACCGCAGCCCACGCAGACTCTCTCATCGACGACCGGCCTTCCCACCCCCTCAATCACACGCTGCGAGATGGCATCGTAGGGGCAGGCCTCGTCGCAGATGAGGCACTGCTTATCTTCGGCCCACGCAATGCAGGTGCTCCGGTCCACCGAAGCGGTTCCCAGGTAGATGCAGCGCTTCTCCTCGACGTCGAAGGGCTGGAGCGCCTGCGTCGGACAAACCCGCCCGCAAAGGTCGCACGGCTGCATGCACGGGCCGATTCGGGGCACGATCACAGGCGTGCCGAATGCCTCAATGCCCCCCTCCCCGAGCGCTGGCTGGATGGCATTGGTGGGGCACACCTTCATGCACTCCCCGCACCGAACGCAGGCGGTGACGAACTCGTTCTCGGCCAGCGCTCCGGGCGGCCGGATGAGACGCTCGGAGGAGATCTTCAGAACGCGCTCCCCGGCCTCGCTCCGCTTCGCAGCCCATTCCACCTTCGGAAGCACAACGGCTGCCGCCCCGAATCCCACCGCCTGAAGCACCCTCCGCCTGTCGAGCCGCAGTCCATCCTCTCGTCCGGTCTCCTCACGGCCCGCCGTGAGCGAGATCGCACTCTCCGGGCACACCGCGAGACACGTGCAGCACCCGATGCACTCAGGCCCCACATACCGATGCGGATCCTCGGAGATGGCCCCCATCTTGCATTCGCTGACGCAGCGCAGACAGCGAGTGCACTTGTCGGAGACGGCGAGTCGCAGCGGCGATACCTTGCCCAGCCATCCGAGCAGCGCGCCCAGCGGACAGAGGTTCCTGCACCAGAACCGCCGGGCATATCGGCTCAGCGCTATGATCGCCGCGAATATCACGAAGCTCGTCACTCCCAGCCGGAAGTAGGCCGGGCGCGCCACCGAGCCGAAAGCAAGCTGCGCCGGGGAGAGAGAGCGCGCGAGCGCTGGGTGATCCCCGAGGAAGTCGGAGTAGCTCCATGCGGTAACCGTGTCGCCACCAAGCCGCAGCGCCCACTGGGCCGCGGGAAGGCCCACCCATGTGAACGTGCGGGTCAGCAGGGCAATGGGGTCCACCAGGTAGACCGCGGAAAGACCTACGCTCTCCGAAAGCGAGAGATCGACCGCCGACCGGTGGGCGGCCGGCAGCAGCATGGTCACGATGAGCGCAATCAGCAGGTAGAACTTCAGACGGGAAAGCTGCGGTGCCCGCTCCGGACGCCGGCCGCGGATGTTGAGCGTTCGCTCGCAGATGTCGATCGCCGTCCCCATGGGGCAGATCCATCCACAGAAGACACGTCCAAACGCCAAGCTGAGCACCACGACCGGGAGCGCGTACCAGAGGAGCGGGAACACAACGCGGCGCAGCGAGAGCATCGCGGAAAGCGCGATGAGCGGATCCGCCCGCAGAAAGAGATCCACCGGGATCGGCGATCTCAGTGGATAGGCCGCAAAGGCGAAGAGCAGAACGAAGGCGGTGAAGAACAGTAGCTGGGAGGCTCGCCGGAGCCTGCGCAGCCGTTCATACATGCTTGACCTTCACGCGGTCGAGGTCGATCTCTCCAACGCCCATCTCATGGGCCCGCTTCAAGTGGGCTATGCTGGTTGGCGTTCGCCCGAACAGCGTTGCACCGTAAGCATCCACAGCGAGCTGATCGGTGCCCGCCACGACGATGTCCTTCTTCTCGGTGCGGCCGGGGCCCTTGGGCCCATTCGTCAGCAGGATCCGGATCGCGTCCAGTATCACGAGGTGGGGCCGGATCTCCGCCGCACAGTCGGCTATGGCCTGGTCCAGACTGGCGCTCCGATGCCATGCGCCGCGGTCCCACACAATGCCCATTAGGTTCTTGCAGCCGAGCGTCAAACGCGTCGTGCCGTGAACCTTTGCGATGGGCACGTTAATGAAGACGTCGGCCCGGCGGAGGTCGCGCAGGGCGTGGACCGACTTCAGCGCCTTGCCTCGCGGCAGATCTACCTTCTCGTAGAGGGCCGGCGAAGAAGCCAAGCTCACCTTGGCCCCTGCTTCCCGAGCAGCGGCCTCGATGCCGGTGATCTTGAGCACGAGCGCGTCAGGGCCGTCCACCGCGTGGTCC
>DAOVEW010000255.1 GCA_030668755.1 Bacillota bacterium
CGATGACAGTCGTCAGCGCCATCATTCTGTGGACCGTCGGCAGCATGCAGAGCACGATCCACGACCTTGCGGAGCATGCGAGCGGCGCTTCTCGGCTGCTGCTGCTGGTGCTGTACAACGTGGTGCCGAAGCTGGAGAACTTCGACTTCCGCCACGACGTATCCAACTTCATACCGGTGAGCGGGCCGGCGGCCGCAACTGCGGTCGTCCATGGGATTGGGTACATTGTCGTGGTGCTGATAATAGCTGCTATATTCTTCAACGACCGGCAGGTGTAGCGAACGATGCAGGGACGTTCGGCCGGCAACCGGCTTGTATTGCTTCTCGTGTTGGGGGTCTTAATGCTCATCGTCCCCCTGCAGGAGTCAATCCACAAGGCCAGGCCCTATCTGTTCGACCCGGCGCGGAAGACGAGGCGGGTGAGTGCGATAACGATCGGCCCGACGCCCGCGGTGATCGCCGCGCTCGGGGGATTCCGCACTGTGGCGGCGGACCTGCTGTGGCTGAAAGCGGAACGCCAGTGGCACGGGGGCGGGTGGTGGGCGCTGCTGCCCATCCTGGACGCCGTGACGCAGCTCGACCCGCACTTCATCCTGGCCTGGCAGGTCTACGGATGGCATGCCGCGTACAACCTGCACGCGGAGTCGGAAACCATCGCAGACAAGCGCTACTGGCTCGACCGAGGGGTCAGGATACTGGGGCGGGCGGTGGAGGCCAACCCGGACAACTGGGAGCTCATCTTCGAGCTGGGCTGGACGCTGTACGACCGCTCACACGAGCCGTGGCGGGCCGCGGAATACTTCCGCCAGGCAGCGGAGTTCCCGGATGCGAAGTCGCACGTGGCGCGCATGTACTACCGGTGCTTCGAGCATGTAATGGACTTCGACCGCCTCTTCGCCGCCCTCGAGTACGCCAAGAGCCAGCACAATGACCCGAACGTGAGCGGGGACATCCAGCACCAGACGATCGTGAAGCGGGACACCGACTGGTGGACCGAGCACTGGGACGACCCGATGGAGCACCGCAAGCAGATCGTGCAGGAGAACACAGCTCGAAAGCAGCGCGCCGTGTCCTACTACCTGTACCCGGACGACCCGTATTGGGATGTGTGCGAGCGATGCGGGCTGCCCAGCCCCAAGGGCAGCGAAACGTGCGAGATCTGCGGGGCTCCACTGCACCGGCCCGACGAGAAGCTGGAGGAGAGCGAACCGGCGCGAGCAGCTCCGGCCGCCCGGGCGGAGCATTGAGGACGAGCGGCCGGCCGGTGCGCGTGCAGCTCGCGCGGCTCTACTCCCACTCCCCGCACACAGCTCAGGAAACGCATGGCTGAGCCCTCCATGCCGCCAAGTCCGCACATCGGCAGCGATGAGGCCGGCAAGGGCGACTACTTCGGACCGCTCGCAGTCGCGGCGGCCTACGCGGATGCGCCGGCCCTCAGTCGCCTGCCCGAGGCGGGCGTGCGCGATTCCAAGCGGATCTCGTCGCTCGGGCGTCTGTGGGAGCTCGACAAGGCCGTCAAGCAGATCTGCCCCAGCTTCGAGGTGGTTCTCATCTCTCCGACGCGGTACAACGAGCTGCGGGGCCAGATGGGCAACCTCAATCGGCTTCTCGCATGGGCCCACGCTCGCGCCATCGAGAACGTGCTGGAGAAGCGGCCGGGGTGTCGGCTGGCGGTGACGGATCAGTTCGGCGACGAGAGCTACCTGCTGGAACGGCTGATGAAGAAGGGGCGGCAGATCGAGCTGGTGCAGCGGGTGAGGGCCGAGGATGATCCCGCCGTGGCCGCGGCCTCGGTGCTGGCCAAGGCCGCCTTCGTACGGGCGCTGGAACGGCTCTCCGCCGAAGTTGGGGTGCGGCTTCCGCGGGGCGCGACGCACGTGCTTCCGGCTGCCCGCCAGGTGCATGAGAAGGGCGGCGAGGAGCTGCTGGGCCGGGTGGCGAAGCTGCACTTCAGGACGACGAAGCAGGTTGTGGGCTATTGAGTTTATTGTATTATGGTAACGCTCGGCATATCCATGCCGAGCGGAAATGCCTGGCGGGGGAAACGACCGGCGATTCGTCTTCCCCGCACCCCCTTTCACTCGCTTCTAAGAGCCTCTAGCAATACTCGCACGCCGGGGAGGGGGTGGGGCAGGAGCAAGCTCCTGCCGAACGGTAATAGCGAGGTTGAGAGGTTCTGTTAGAATCTCTTAGATAGATGACGTAAACGCACTAGCGGACCGGAACCAGTCCCTTCACACCGGCGATACCGCCGAGCGTCAGCAGCGAGACGACGATACCCGCGATGACGATGCCCGCGTAGATGGAGGCGATGGCCCGGCCGCGGTGGATGCCGAGGAGGATGGCTATCAGGGTGGCCGTCCAGGCGCCGCTGACCGGGAGGGGAATGGCCGTGAAGAGCACGAGCCCGAGCGGTCCCCATCGGTTCACCTGATCGGCCTTTCGCTCCACGCGGGTGAAGAGCCAGTGGAAGAAGCGGTCGGCGAGGCGGTTGCCGTGAAGCCATCTGGTGAGAGGCTCCAGGAACAGCAGAATCGGCGTCACCGATGCGATGTTGCCGAGGAAGCCGAAGAGCATAACGCTCTTGAGAGGCAGTCCCAGCAGGATGCCTGCGATGACCCCACCCCGGATCTCGAAGATGGGAAGGGCGGAGATGATGAATACGACGTACTCCTCGCGAACTCCGTTGAGCGCATCAACTGTCGTCTGCACCAGGTCGTTCATCGCTGGGTCCGCTCCGCCTGCGGCGTCCGCCGGAGCAGCTCCTCCCCTACCCACTCGGGGACGGCGACGCTGCCTATCTCGACCCACTTGCCGGAGTGAGGCCCGTGCGAGTCGGTGCCTCCCGTGACGAGCAGGTTTCGGTCTCGGGCGATGCCGAGCAGGGTCTCGACATCCCTTTCGCTGTGATCCGAGTGAAAGACCTCGATCCCCTCCATGCCGCCCGCGACCAGCTCTTCGATCTGTCCGATCAGCCCGCTCTTCGCGGGATGGGCAACGACGGGCAGCCCCCCCGCCTCTCGGATCGCCTGGGCGGCATCGGTTACGCTGAGCCGCTCGCGTCCGACATAGCCCGGCTTGCCCCGAGCGAGGTAGCGCCCGAAGGCCTCGCCCTGCGAGGCGACGTGTCCGGCCTCCACGAGGGCGGCCGCGATATGGGGCCGGCCCACCGAGCCGTCGCCGGCGATGTGACGCACCCGCTGCGGGTCCACGGGCGCGCCGAGTTCCTTCAGCCGCGCGAGGATGCGTTCGTTGCGAACATCTCGGGCGCCGCGCAGTTTGGAGAGGATGGTCTGGAAGGGCCGATGGTTGGGGTCTATGAAGTAGCCGAGGACGTGGATCTCGCGCTCGCCCGAGCCGACGCTCAGCTCGACGCCGGAGAGCAGGACGATATCCGACGCCGCGGCCGCCTGCTGGGCCTCCGGGATTCCGTCTGTGGTGTCGTGATCGGTGATGCTGAGCAGGGTCACCCCAAACTCGGCGGCCCTGCGAACGGTGTCGGAGGGTGAGAGC
>DAOVEW010000403.1 GCA_030668755.1 Bacillota bacterium
CCACGGCGAGGAGGTGCGCGGCGTGCGCCTGGCGGCCACCGGCATTTCTCTGCTCACCGCCGAGGCAGAACCGGTGCAGAAGACCAAGGGCCGGCGCCGCGCCGGCAGCGGGGCCGTGGAGAGACCGACGACCAGCGTACCTGCCGATGTGGCGCGCCGTCCTCTCACCGACGAGGAATGCCGCCGCTGGGGGAACCAGGTGCTCGCCGACCAACTCACCGCGGCCCAGCAGCACTCCTCCGTGAAGTGGATGGTGGATACCGAATCGGGGAGCTATCAGCTGGTCCGGGGGCGGACCTTCCCCGATCTTGTGGTGGCGATGTATCTGCAGCTGGGCGACATAATGGAGCGGGGCGAGATCTATCGCACGTGCGAGGGGTGCGGAGGGCCGTTCTGGTCCCGGGGCGGGAAGCGGAAGTTCTGCAATACGCTCTGTGGCGACGCCTACCGACAGCGGCGTTTCTACCGCCACCCAGGCCCGCGAGCCGCTTCGTCCCGAGACAGCACGACTAGGCGCAACCGGTAGCCGCGCATCGCGCGGCTCCTGCGTCGTTCCCTCCTTCAGCCTTCGCCCGCGCCTCGCAAGCCGCGTCTTCGAGCACCCCACCGCGCCCCTGACCTCAGGCGGCCTTCGCGCGTGCTGGCCGTCACACGTTCACACGCAGCACTCTCGCGCATGACCCTCCCCCGATCACCCACCTGCGGCGGGCCCATACCGCGCTGATCCTCCACCGCAGGCCCCACCAACCCTCCACCGATCCTCCACCCAGGCCCCACCGCATGATGCTCGCTCGGGCTCGCCGTGCAAGTGCCGAGGAGCATGGATATATCCAGCCTCCGTGCGGCAAATCCGGCGTTGCCTTGAGCGAGCATAGAGACGCAGAACCAAGGGGCCGGCCCACAATAACCCCAAAACCCTCCACCAATCCTCCACCGATCCGGGCAAGACCGCGCCTTCTGGGGCCACTTCGGGGGATGCAGAGAAGGTGGTTACAAATCAGCCGCTCTTCCAACTGAGCTACGCCGGCCCAATGTCCGATTCCACGAATTCACTCGCCTCGGGCGAGAACGGCCCCTACTCGCCGGAGGCGAGTAAACATCATTGTGGGCCCAGATACCAGTCTGCGTCTCGCGCGCCCTCCTCCCCCACATTCTGCCAGTAGGACTGCTGATCGTGAATCAGTGGTTCGCATTAGGCAGGCCGAAACCGGCCCAATTCTAGCATCTCCGGGCGACACTGTCAGCACCTGCAGCAAGGGGGCAAGACAACTGCGGAGGAGGACGGTTCCAGCGGGAGACGATTGCTGCTAGCGCCTCCCGCGCCGCCTCTTCGTCCTGTGTGGCAATGAAGTCGGGCTGCTCGCCGAAGAGCAGGTCCGCCGACAGGCGGGAGATCAGGCCCGCGAAGTTGGCGACGATGTACCGCTTCATCTGATACGGTCGGGGCGCTACCGCGAAGACGAGCTTGTGCTGCCCCAGAAAGAGCCGCTCGTATCGCTGATAGGCCTTGATGCGGTCCTCGTGCCCCTTGGGCGGATAGGTGCTCAGATCGAGTGCCATGTCTCCCTCCAAACGCGAAGAGGCGGGGCCCTAGGGCTCTTCCGGGGTCACCGGGTGCAGAGCCACAAAGATCCGCCTCTCGAATGTCGAGTCAGCGGCGACTATTCTTCCGCTATTCTACCAGCCACCTTCTGTGCGTCAAGGACCTCCCAAATCGTGCGGCATGGGTGCGGTCAGGCTGAGTTACATCAGCAAATCGAACGCCCTGGCCACATACACCGCCATCTGATCCCGGGCACAGACATATTCTGGGTGGTAGTTCCCATCCGGGTAGCCCTGGGTGACGCCTTGTGAGAGGATGTACTGGATGTACTTCCGAGCCCAGAAGTCACACGGCACGTCAGGGAAAGGGGGCTCGGTGCAACCTGGATCAGGCACGGCACTGTCCCCGCCGCACATGGCTCTGGCGATGAAGACTGCCATCTGCCCGCGGTCAAGTTCGGCTTCAGGTTTATAGTCACCCTCGGGGTAGCCTTGGACGACCTCGCTTGCCACAGCATACTCGATATACCTGTAGGCCCAGTGGTCGGTCGGCACATCCCAGAACGACGGTGTCTCGGGGCCGTCCGGGACGTTCTCCTCGCTCCCAGCCAGGGCCCGGGCGATGTACACGGCCATCTGATCGCGAGAGACGGGCATGAGAGGTTGGTACGTGCCATCGGGATATCCCTTGCAGATGCCTGCATCCACTATTGTATAGATGTGGGCCCGCGCCCAGAAGTCCCACGGGATATCGGAGAAGGCCAGAAAGACGGGAGCAGTCGCCGTCGCATTTGTCCCATCGCCGTATTCGAGAGTCAGGCGAGCCTCGTACCTGCCAGCTGCGATGTTCCCGGTTCCGTCGCGGCCGTCCCACTGGATCGTGAGTTCTCCGACGGGGTATGGCTGGGGAGTCTCGAGACTCCGATACTCGGTGTCCTGTCGCCAGATGCTGAGGCCCGCGATTGCCGCTCTGTCTACATAGGCCACGAGATCAGTGGTCTC
>DAOVEW010000330.1 GCA_030668755.1 Bacillota bacterium
TGCGTCAACAAGGGCATCGCGGACCATGAGATCATCCTGAGTCTGGAGCGGCGGATGAAGTGCGGGGTGGGCAAGTGCGGCCACTGCCAGATCGAGGGTCAGTACGTGTGCATGGACGGCCCGGTGTTCTCGGGCACCCAGATCAAGAAGCTCCACGAGAGCATCTGAGCGGAGAGAGAGAGCGTGGCCGATAGGAAGCCGAGGGTCGCGGTGTTTGATTTCACGTGCTGTGAGGGATGCCAGCTCACGGTGCTGGGAATCGGCGAGCCGCTGATGGAACTGCTCGATCACGTGGAGGTGGTGGCGTGGCGGGAGGTGATGTCGGAGAGGAGCGACGAGTTCGACATCGCGATCGTGGAGGGGGCGATCACACGCGACTGCGACGCACCGCGCCTGAGGCGAATCCGAGAGCGCGCGAAGACGCTCATCGCGCTGGGCTCTTGCGCAACGATCGGGGGGCCGCACGTTTCGGCGAACAATTTCGAGCGCGCGGAGATGCTGGACCTCGTCTATGGCGAGCACGGCAGGCAATTCGAGACGGGGGAGGTGCGGCCGCTGAGCGCGGAGGTCCATGTAGACATCCCGATCCACGGGTGCCCGATCGACGCGAACGAGTTCCTCGATGTGATGAAGCACGTGCTCCTGGGGCGGCCTTATCGCGTTCCGAACGAGGCCGTGTGCCACGAGTGCAAGCTCAACGGATACGAATGCGTGTACGACAAGGGGATGATCTGCCTGGGGCCGGTGACCCGGTGCGGCTGCAACGCGATCTGCATCAGTCGCGGGCACCGGTGCTTTGGGTGCCGGGGGCTGGTGGATGATCCCAACCTGAATGCCGCGCGGGACGTGCTCGAAGAGCACGGGCACACAATCGAAGAGGTCCTGGGGATGTTTCAGATCTACGCGCAGCGCGCGCCACAGGTGAGGAAACTCGTCGAGGCCGGGAGGCAGCCCAAGAGGACAAAGGTGGCTGAACCATGGAGATTCGGGTCGAGCAGCTAACTCGGGTCGAGGGGCACGGAAACATCCTCGCCTCTGTAGAGGAGGGCGGGGTGGGGAAGGCCTTGTTCGAGGTGGTGGAGGCGAACCGGTTTTTCGAGGGGTTCGTGCGAGGGCGCCACTATGAGGAGGTCGTTCACATCGCGCCGCGCATCTGCGGCATCTGCGCGCTGAGCCACAGCTCTGTCGCGGTGCATGCTACGGAGAAGGCGCTGGGCGTGGAGGTCTCGGAGCAGACCGTGCTGCTGCGGCGGTTGATGATGGCGGCCGAGGTGATCTCGAGCCACGCGCTGCACGTGTACTTCCTGGCGGCGCCCGACTTCCTCGGGGTTGAAAGCGTGCTGCCGCTGGTGCAGCAAGACCCGGACACGGTGCGGCGCGCCTTTCGGCTAAAGAAGGGCGGCTGCGAACTCGGCGAGCTGGTCGCAGGGCGACACCCGCACCCGGTGTCGGTGACGACCGGGGGTTTCACATCGCTGCCGAGGCCGGCGGCGTTCGGGGAGATGAGGGACCGGCTCGTGGGCCTGCGCGACGACGTGGAGGCAACTGTCGAACTCGTCAAGAGCGTGGAGATTCCACAGTTCGAGCGCCCCACCGAGTACGTGTGTCTGCGACAGCCGGACCACTACACGTTCTACGAGGGCGAGATCGTGTCCAGCGAAGGGGAAGCAATCCCGCTAGATGCCTATGAGGAGGCGCTGCGGGAGTACGTGGTTGCGCACTCCACGGCCAAGCACGTCAGGTGGCACCGGGACAGCTACATGGTGGGTGCGCTGGCACGGGTGAACAACAACTGGGGGCAGCTCGTGCCCGAGGCTCAGGATGCCATGAAAGAACTGGGCCTGGCGCCTCCGTGCCACAACCCGTTTATGAACACGGTGGCTCAGGTGGTGGAGCTGGTGCACTGCCTGGAGGAGAGCGTCGGCCTGATAGAGGAACTGCTGGCACGGGGCCTGACCGAGGAGGAGATGCCGCGCATCGAGCCCGCCGCCGGGCGGGGGATCGGAGCGGTGGAGGCCCCGCGGGGCCTGCTGATTCACGACTATGCGTATGACGCAGCCGGCCGGTGCACGAAGGCCAACTGCGTCATCCCCACGAACCAGAACCTCGCGAACCTCGACCTGGACATGCAGGCGCTCCTGGCGCAACTCGCCGGGGCATCCAAGGACGAGGTGCAGAGGCATCTGGAGATGCTCGTCCGGGCGTACGACCCGTGCATTAGCTGCTCGGTCCACTGATGGCGCCGCTCGCGCACCACAGACCCGACGGCGAGCGCGGGGAAGTCTTCAACAGAGAGCCGGTCGTCGCCCCTCGGCTGTCTCAGCTCACCGACATAGATGGAGGCGAGAATCGTGACGCGCAGGACCATAATCAGGATTGACGAGGAGAAGTGCGACGGGTGCGGGGAGTGCGTCATCGCGTGCGCGGAGGGGGCGATCGAGATCGTTGACGGCAAGGCGCGGCTTGTGAGCGAGGCCTATTGCGACGGGCTCGGCGCGTGCATCGGAGAATGCCCCCGCGGGGCCATCACGGCTGAGGAACGGGAGGTGCAGGCCTTCGACAGGGCCGCCGCACAGCGGCATGCAGCGGCGAAGCCGGCACACGAGATGCCCGTGGAGCGGGCGTCCTCCGACTGCCCGAGCGTGCCGGTGGGGAAACTGCGGCGGGAATCGGCTTCGCAGGAGGCGGATGCGGCTGAGGGACCTCCCTCGGAGTTGAGGAATTGGCCGGTGCAGATCCACCTGGTGCCGCCGCACGCGACGTATCTACAGGGCGCGAGGCTGCTGATTGCAGCCGACTGCGTGCCGTTCGCCTTCGGAGATTTCCATCGCAGATTCCTCCGCGGCAGAGCGCTGCTCGTCGGGTGCCCCAAGCTCGACGATGCGTGGTTCTATCGCACCAAGCTCGCCCAGATATTCGGCCAGAACGATATCGAGTCCATAGAGGTCGTCCACATGGA
>DAOVEW010000193.1 GCA_030668755.1 Bacillota bacterium
GACAGCCAGGAGATATGCTTCTTGGCGGGCCAAGGTTATGGGGAATATCTTCAGCAGCGCCGGCCCGGGCTCGCCGCCCCGGGGCCCATCGTCGATCGCCGAGGGCGACAGCTCGGGCGCCATCGCGGAATCGCCTTCTACACTGTCGGCCAGCGGCAAGGCCTGCGCGTTGCCTCGGGCAAGCCGTTCTACGTCATCGGCATTGACGCCGCTGCGAATCGGCTCATCGTCGGCGGCGAAGACGACCTGTTATGGCGGGGACTCTGGATGCGGGAGGTCAACTACGTCTCCCTGCCGAGCCTGCCGCCGGAGGGGAAGACCGTGTCCGCGAAGGTGCGCTACAGCGCATCACCGGCAGAGGCCCGGGCCCAGCCTGAAAACGGCCGCGTCAAGCTCGACTTCACCCGGTCCCAGCGCGCAATCGCACCTGGACAAGCCGCGGTCTGTTACCGGGGGGAGACGGTCCTGTTCGGCGGAAACATTGAGACGGGATTCTGAGTACAGGAGGACGTCATGGAGGGATTCGTCCAACTTGCCGCAGCAGTCGCCCTGCTCGCGCTGGCAGCCCTTGCCATCCGCGCCTACCTCTTTGTCAAGCGCCTTCACCGCCTCACGGATCAGCTAAGTCGCCTCGTCGAGTCCGACGTTGCCCCCTCCATTCGTGCTCTGGGTGATATCGCGCAAGGGGCGCGCCAGGCAGTCGGGAAGCTTGATGACGGCCTCGGCTCCCTGGCCAACAGCCTGCAGAGGATCGACCGCCTCACGGAGAAGCTGGAGCCGGAAGCGATGACCCGCAGGATGCTCCAGCCCGCGTTGGCCAAGATCCTCTCCTGGCTCACCGGGGTCCGCAAAGGCATCGCCTCCGTGCGTGCCCACAGGCGTGGACACGCTGGCGCCTCCGACGCGGAGGAGACCGAGGCCGGTTAGGAGAGTGCCATGAGCGCACAACTGAAGATCGTTTCCCGCATGGAGGGCGCGGACGTCGCCGTCCTTGCCCTGGCCGGCGAGGTGGATGTCGCCAACGCAACCCAGGTGCGGGAGGCCGGCCTCAAGCTCATCTCGGACGGCGTCAAGCGCCTGGTCATTGACCTCAGTGAAACCGAATACATGGACACCTCCGGGCTTGGCACGCTCGTCGGCCTCCAGAAGCGCATCAAGGAATCCGGCGGCGAGATCCTCCTTGCCGCGCTTCAGCCGCGGGTCATGCGGCCCTTTGAGATCACCGGCCTGACCAGCGTCTTCAAGCTCTACGATGACGTGGGTTCCGCAGTGAAGGAGGCCCGCTCATGACGACGACTGCCCCCGATTGCATCGAACTTCGCATCCCCCGTCGCGCTGAGTTCGTTCGCGTCGCGCGCATGGCGGCCTGCGCCATCGCCGCGCAGCTCGGCTTCACCTATGATCTGATGAAGGACATTGAGCTGGCCATCGGCGAGGCATGTGCCAACGCCGTCGAGCACGTCTCCCATCCCTCGTCCGACGACATACTGGTGCGCTTCACCGTCGAACCCACACAGCTCGTCGTCGAGGTCATAGATCGAGGACAGGGGTTCGATCCCGCCCAGCAAGAGGGGCTTGACTGGGCGCTGCCCGGCGGCCTCGGCCTCGTGGTGATCGACAAGGTCATGGACGACCTGCACGTCTCGTGCGATCCCGAAACCGGCACTTGCGTCCGCATGATCAAGTACCGGACGGGGGGCTGAGCATGGAGCGGCGCAAGGCCGCAAACCCTGAGGAGCCTGAGGGTTCGGGGCCTCGGAGGAAAACCGCGAAGGGCCGCGCGGCCGCCCGTGATCCCGCTACCCCCGAGCTCTTCGCCGAATACCAGCGGACTCGGGACCCCAAGGTCCGCGAGCGGCTCATCCTGGCCCACACCAACCTCGTTCACTATCTCGCCCGCAAGTTCGCCAACCGCGGCGAGCCGGTCGAAGATCTCGTCCAAGTCGGCATGATCGGACTCATCAACGCCATAGACCGCTTCGATCCCACCCGCAACGTCCGCTTCGCCACCTACGCCACCCCTACCATCGTCGGCGAGATCAGGCGCTACTTCCGCGATCGCGGCTGGGCCGTCAAGGTGCCCCGACGCCTCCAGGAGCTGAACCTCGCCGCCAATCGGGAGATAGACAAGCTCACTCACGACCTCAACCGGTCGCCGACGGTCGCCGAAATCGCCGGTCGCCTGCACGTGAGCGAAGGTGAGGCGCTCGAGGCCATGGAGCTCGGCAGCCTCTATGAGCTCCCCTCCCTGGACAGCGCTCTGGGCGAGGACTCCGACGACACCCGCGGCGTCCTCGCCGACTACGTCGGCCGGATGGACGAAGAGATGGAGCGATTCGAGCACCGCGCTCGCCTGCGAGATGCCCTGCGCTCCCTGCCGCCTCGCGAGCGAACGATCATCGAGCTTCGCTTCTTCGGAAACCTGTCTCAGATGGAAGTCGCGAAGAGAATGAATATCTCCCAGATGCATGTCTCGCGACTGCAGCATCGCGCGCTGGCGCGCCTGCGCGACTGGGTCCAGAAGCAGGACGACGCCTGAACAGCCCTGTCTCGGTGCCGCTCCCATCGCGCGCCTCAGGACGCCGCTCTCGGTGCTGCCACCAACCTGGAGAGGCAAAACGTGGACCTGCCAACCGCTCTTCTTGCCCTCATAGCAGTCGCTGTCATTGCATACGTGACTACCGTCGTCCACACCGCAACTACGCGCTCCATGGCCCGCCGCGGCGAGGACTATGACCCCGAACAGGGCCTCCTCGCCTGGCCCAAGTGGCTCTCGGCCCTGATCGCCGTCCTTCTCGTCATCTGGCTCCTCTACCGCGTGCGCCAGATACTGCTCCCGTTCGTGGTCGGCGCCGTCATTGCCTACCTGCTCAACCCCAGCATCGACCGCCTCGAACGCAGAGGCTGGCCCCGCGGCCGCGCCATCGCCATCGTCTTCGGCATATTCCTGGTGGTATTCGTGGCCGGTGCCCTACTGCTGGGCCCGGCATTTGCCGCCCAGGCCCGCGACCTCATCGCCAGCTACGACGACTATGCAGCCCGGGTCCGCCAGCTCGCCAACGATGCCCAGGAGACCGTCGTCGCTTGGGGCCGGCTGGTGGGCATGCTGCCCGACGACGTCCGAAGGGCCTTCGGCGCCCTCGGCGACAACGCCCAGGCCTATGCCCTCACCATCCTCAAAGGAGGCGTCGCCTGGCTCAACCGATCCCTCGTCGTCGTCTCTCTCCTCCTTATCACCCCCGTGGTCACCTTCTGGGTGCTGCGCGACTACCATCACCTCGCCCGCCAGGTTGCTCGCCTCCTTCCGCAGCGCCAGCACCAAGTCACCCGCGCCGTCCTCCAGGATATCAACCGGGTGGCCGGCGGTTACCTGCTCGGTATGGCGACGATGGCCGTGATCGTCGGCGTCTTCGCGGTCATCGTGTTGAGCCTCGCCCGCGTCAGCTTCTCGGTCTTGCTCGGCATCGTCACCGGCGTGCTCTACATCATCCCCTACATCGGCTTCCCCACCGCCCTAATCGTCGTCGCGCTCATCATGGCCGTTACCGGTAGAGCCCTCGGCAGCATCCTTATCGTCTTGGGCATCCTCATGGCCGGCAACATCTGCTTCGACTACCTGGTGACACCCCGCGTAATCGGCCGCCGCGTCGGGCTCCATCCCCTGGTCGTCATCTTCTCCGTCCTCGCCGGCGCGGCCCTGCTCAAGTTCATCGGGATCGTCCTCGCCGTGCCTCTCGCCGGCGCCATCAAAGTCGTCCTGCTGCACTTCTGGCCGGAGGCCTTCTCTCCCGAGTCGGCCGATGCAGGGAGCACCTGACTCTGCTATAATAGGCCCGGCGCTCCGCGCTCCTCTGCGCGGGTGCACCGGCCGAGCCTGCTTTGCCAGGCCGCCATCGTGGCCTCTGCCCGCGGCAGAGGCCTAGCCATTGTTCTGGAGGGTGACGCACGCATGACGAGCCGGGAGCTTCGGCAGAGCTTTCTCGACTTCTTCGGCGATCGCGACCATCGTCTCATGCCGAGCGCGCCGCTGAAGCCCGCCGACGAGACCACGCTCTTCACCAGCGCGGGCATGCAGCAGTTCGTCCCCTGGTTCCGCGGCATCGTGCCCGCCGCGGCCCCCCGCGTCGCCACCTGCCAGAAGTGCTTTCGCGCCGACGACGTCGAAGAGGTCGGCCGCACCCCCTGGCACTGCACCTTCTTCGAAATGCTC
>DAOVEW010000239.1 GCA_030668755.1 Bacillota bacterium
GACGGCTATGGCGTACAGAGGAGCAACCCGTCCCAGGTAAGCGAGTGCGTTGCGCCCTATGGCGACGAAGCGACGGAGTGGCATCGTCTCCGGCTGACCCATGATGCGGCCACTGGCAACGTATGCGGCTATGTAGACGACGCGTTCCTCGGCTCGTTCCGAGTCTCGTTCGGCCGGCTGTCCGTGGGCCTGGTCGCCGCCGCCGAGAGCGCGGGCGTTGGCGTTGAGGCTCGGTTTGACAACCTCGCGGTGAAGGGAGGCGCGGCGGCGTGCGTGATGCCCACCGCGGTGCCTGAGCCGGAGTTTGCCGAGCAGACAGGGGCGTGGACCGGAGAGCAAGCGGCGACGGCCGCACCCACGCCTGGATACACTCTCCGGCAGACCGCACGCGGTGACTACTACGAGTACATTCCCGCGCAGCTCCAAGATCCAGTACGGGTGCTCGTGCTCGTTCACGGATCCATCGATCCTGGTGGGACCGCGCTGGATCTCGCCGCTAGTTATGTCACCAGGTATGAGTGGGCCGCGCTGGCGGAGATGTGCGGGATGGTCATGGTCGCGCCGGCCTTCGACAAGGAGCGCTTCGGCGGCTATCGCGCTCTGAGGGGCACCGAGATCGGCGCCGACGACTTCCTGCTGGAGATAGTCGACAGCTACGCGGAGCACTTTCCCTCCGCCGATGGACGCCTGGTGATCTACGGCCACTCGGCCGGCAGCCAGTTCGCACACCGTTTCCTGGTTACACATCCCGACAGAGTAGCGGCCGCCGCCTTGAGCGCGGCGGGCAACTACGCGTATCCTGACTTCAACGTGCATTGGCCATACGGCAGGAACCGCAGCCCGAATCCCGGCGGCTTCGTCACAGCGGCGACCCTGCCTGTGGAGGTTTTCGTCGGCTCTCTGGACCTCGATGCCGAGACGATGGGCGGCGCTTTTCAGCGCGGCGAGAACCGTATCGAGCGCGGGCAGAACTGGACCGCGGCCATGCAGCAGTTGGCGTGGGAGAACGGCCTGGAGCCCCGCGTGCAGTTCACGCTGCTGCCGGGCATTCCGCACAGCTCGAAGCGCACCGGACCCGCGTGCGCGGAGTGGCTCCTCGGCGTCCTGGAGTCAGGGGCGATGTGACCGGTTCGCGCGGGACGCGGCCGAGAGCACACACGAACGGACGCCCACCGCGAGACGGGCGCGGCGGGTTCCGGCGCTAGCAGGTCGATGCCGTTCGAGCTCTGGGCTGTGCGGTGGCGGCGACCACTTCTGCGATTCGATTGACGTGACAGGCGCCACCGCATCGGGCGGCCGCACGAGCCCCTATGTCTTCGATGGTGTCTACCTCGCGATCGAATCCGAGAAGCTGAGGGGCAAGCAGACGAGCCACATGACCTGCTACTCCGGCACCGACCTGACGTCGCTGTCGACCCTCACGGTCACGGTCGAACTCCAGCCATCGGTGACGCCGCGGCGATAGCGGTTCGGCCTGCGCCTCTACTTCGGACAGGCCCCCTCCGCCTGCTGGCGGTACTGGCCCGGCGTGCAGCCGTACTGCCTGACGAACGTCCGGTGCAGGTGGCTCGCGTCCACGAACCCAGCCGCGGCCGCCACGTCCTCGATTGACAGGTTGGTTGACAGCAGGAGGCGGGCCACGAACGCGAGACGGCCGCGCAGGGCGAACTTGCTGAAGCTCGTCCCAAGCGTGTGCTGGAACACCACGGAGAAGCGGGTGGGGCTGAGCCTACACGCGCTGGCGGCCTCGGCGAGCGTGACACGCCGATGGGGCTCGCCGCGCAGCAGCGTCAGCGCGGGCATGATGCGGGTCAGGCTGGTCCCGGCGCTGCGGGCCCCTGCTCGCAGGGCGGGCGGGTCCCAGTCGCGCCTGAGTTGGAACAGCAGCCGCACGAGGTTGATGCGCACCGCGCTCTCCCAGTAGCGCGGCCTCTGCGTGATCTCACGCTGAAGCTCTCGCCCGATGGCGAGAACCTGCTCGCGGACCTCTGGGGCGGAAACCCAGGGCCGGCGGGCGGGGGGCACCGCGAAGACGCTGAGCCAGGAGCGGTCGCCCAACATCTCCTCGCCCAGGAGCTCCGGCAGGAACATGAGCACGACGTTACTCGTCTGCTCGGTGAGCACTCGCCGGCCGTGCAGCTCCCACATCGCGCACAACCACACATCCCCCGGCCTACCCGTGAGGAAGAAGTCCTGGAAATGGCGCTCGGCGCAGCCCTCCAGCACGATGCCCACCTCGATGCCGTCGTGGATGTCCACCACCAAGGGGCTCGGCCCGGAACGGCTGGTGACCTCTGCGATAAGCGGCTTGTCCGAGGAGAGGGCCCGGTCGCTGCGCCTCGCGCGAATGAGCCAGTCAGGACTCACCTCTGCCGGCAGGAGTGACTCTCGGCGCCGCTGCATCGTCACGGTGACAGAATAATACACGAGCGAGCGCGGCGCGTGCAACCGGCCACCTCTTCCCCCGCGAGGAAGGGGTTGGAAGTTGCTCCTGCTCTGGAGAGCAGGACCTATGTGCCCTCCCGAAAAAGTCCTTGACTCAGCCCTCCGCTTTGTGGTACAAGTTCTGCAGTTGAACAGCTATGCCAACGCGATGTCTCATCAATCTGGAGCGCTTGTGCTGGGCTTGGCGCGGTGACTTTTGCGGCTTGCCGGGCACGATCGCGCGCACACCCAGGTGATCTAGAGACAGCGCAAACCGAATAGGCAGGAAGAACACCCAGACCAGCCCGGCAAGCCCGGGCTGGTCTTTTGCGTTTGCCTGGTCCAGCAGGCAGGGACGACGAGGGATGGCGGGAGCCAAGCCGCCAGAGGCGGCCAGGGCTGTCCAACATGCAGAGAGCGAGGTGAACGGCGATGTACTACCCGACGAGGGCGCAGTTCAAAGATATGGCTCGTAAGGGCAACTTGATTCCGGTCTGGAAGGAGGTGCTTCTGGACACGGAGACGCCCGTCTCGGCCTTCCGCAAGATCGGCAACAGCCAGTACGCCTTCCTGCTCGAGAGCGTCGAGGGCGGGGAGAACGTCGGCCGGCACTCGTTCCTCGGCTCCGAGCCCTTCGCCGTCCTCACGTCGAAGGGCGACACCGTAACAGTGAGCCGCGATGGGGGCCGACAGACTCGCCGGCTCTCTCCCGGCGAGGACCCGCTCACCGCCCTGAAGGCCCTCATGTCCGAGTACACCTTCGTCCCCGTCGAGGGTCTGCCGAAGTTCTGCGGCGGCGCGGTGGGCTTCATCGGGTACGATATGGTGCGCTTCTTCGAGCGCCTGCCCGAGCGCGCCGAGGACGACCTCAGCCTCCCCGACTCCCTGCTCGTCCTCACCGACACCTGCCTCATCTTCGACCACGCCTATCACCGCGGCAAGGTCTTGTCCAACGCCGTCGTCAATGGCGACCCCGACAGTGCCTATGACCAGGCCGTGGCCAAAATAGAGGCCCTGTCGCGCCGCATTGCCGCGCCTCCCGTCGGCGTTCCGGCGCCGCGTCCCGTGCCCGCCGATACTACCCTCTCCACCAACCTCAGCCGCGAGGACTACGAGCGAATTGTCCGACAGGCCAAGGAGTACATCTCCGCGGGGGACGCCATCCAGGTCGTGCTCTCCCAGCGCCTATCCCGCCGCGTGGCCGCCGACTCCTTCGACATCTACCGCGCGCTGCGGTCGCTCAACCCCTCCCCCTACATGTACTATCTCA
>DAOVEW010000249.1 GCA_030668755.1 Bacillota bacterium
TTGATGATGTTGGGGGGTGGTGCGAGGAGTATCGTCTGGGTGGCGCGGAAGACGTTGACCTCTGCTTCACGATGTGGGCGCGCGGATGGCGGGTGCTGGTGGACGAGAGGGTCCTAGTCGAGCATCAGAGCAAGGGGACGGCAGGCGCTCAGCTCGAGGACTGGGAGGAGATCTGGCGGCAGAACCGTGAGCTGCTCATCGACCGGTGGTCGGCGGCGGAGCCGTTGAGCGTGGGGACGGACGAAGAAGTAGAGGCCTTGCTTGAGGAGGTGCGAGTGAAGACGAATGGGGTGGCGGAGATCGGCCCTCTGCTGGCTGAACTACGTGCTCGACTGGCGGGCCAGGCGCAGGAGCGCGCTCGAGAGCGGGCGATGCTGGCGGCGGGAGTGGCTCAGAGCTGGCGGGAGACGGCGCGACAGCGCGAGGTCGCAGTGAACCTGAGGCAGAGGTTGTCAGCGAGCATCCTCCGTCAGATCTACAGTCGCTATCTGGGAAAGCGGCTTCAGGCACTTGGCATCACACCTCTGCTGCGCCGGATCCTTGGGATCTCGAGCGGCGGGAGATGAGTCCGTTGCCAGTTGCCCGGGCCTCCCGTTGTGGTCCGAACTGATCGGCTCTGCGTTCTGAGTCAACTTATCCGGTAGCTTGGTGGCCGGAGCGCCGGCGACCTACCTCAGCCGGATACGGGACTGACCACGGAACGCATCAGGGATGTTCGGGGCAGAGCGCTGTACATTCCGGGCGCGCTGTGTCCTCACTCTTCCGGCACCTGAACCAGGCGGAGCTTATACCAATAGGCCTCGCCGCTGTTTGACTGACTGGAGAAGTCGCCGAAACGGAAAGCGGTGACCGGGTTGGGGCTGCGGGAGACGTATCTCCCTGCCGAGACGTCATCGATGAGCAGATCGACGTTCCTCGCACTCCGTCGGCGGATTGCCAGGTTATGCCAAACGCCGCGGGCAAGTGGGCCTGCGTTGTGCCTGCCTTCTGCGTCGACTACCCACATGAGGCCCTCACTGCCGTTCTCAGCTTCTGAACCGGCCGTGTCATCGAGCTGCAGCTCGAAGTCCGTCGGCATGTTCTCTCGATCAAGTGGGCATATCACGCAGAAGCTCTCATACGGCTGCTCAGAGACGTAGAACTGGCACCAGAACTGATACGGGACGTTCACTCGCACGTCGCCCCACTTGGCGTCGCACCTTGAGGTATCGTCTGTCTGTAGATACAGGTGAGCCCTGCGAGCCTTCTCGAAGCCGATTCGCTGCTCGGCAGTCCCTCCGGCTGACGAGTCCATGTTCCAAGTGTCGACCGAGATCTCCCTGGCCGCCGCTTCCGTCTGCTGAGCTATCGTGATGCGGCCCCAGTAGGCTTCTCCCGCGCCATCTTCTGTGCTTAGGTCGCCCAGTTGGATGTGCTCCGCGGGATTCGGACTTCGCGCGGCGTAGCTCCCGAGTACGACGCGGTCGATCTCAACTTCCACCTCGTTCTCGCCCTTGCGCGCGAGGCTTATGTGGTGCCACCCAGGTCGCCTGAGCTGGGTGACGCTCTGGCATCCATTCGCGTCGTGGATCCATACCATGCCGCGCCAGTCGTCGGGGCTCGGCGGCAGCTTTTCCTGGGCTTCGCGCAGCATTATCGTGACATCGGTCGGCTTGTCCTTCGCGTCAACGCTTTGGTAGACGAGGAAATCGTCGTACCGTTCAGCAGTAACGTAGAACCACCAACGGGCTGCGTAGGGGAAGGTGACGTCAAGCGGATTCGACGTGGCTGTGGCTGCCGACGCCGCGTCGGTCCGGATGTGCAGCAACTCACCGGCCACGGGGCCGAAGTCGGGCAAGGTCTGGGCGACGGCCTTACCCTCGGAGCGCATCGTGAAGTGTCCCTTTTGGCCGGCGAAGCTGATGCCTAGCCCTGTGGTAACCATGCAGGCGGCCACCAGAGCGGCGCTAAGCGCACACATGCTGAATCGGTGTTCCGGGGATGACCTCATCGCTTAGCCCTTTCCTTCGTCTCACATATGGCAGAAGTTACACCGGCGAGAGCGTCTTCCGCGTGCTGCAGCTCACTCAATCGCCTCGATCACCCCCGGTTCGAGGTCGGTGACCTTGAGCCACCAGAGGACGGGGGATTCGTCCGCTCCGATGGAGAGTTGGTGCTTCTGGATGCCGGGGACACCCGCGAGATAGAGGAACCGGTAGGTGTGGCGCTTGCCGAAGATTCTGTCTCCTCGCCACTGCCAGGAGCTGGTGCCGGTCTGGATGCCGTCGTAGTCCGGAGGCCTGGCGCCGTCTATTTCGAGCAGCAGGTTGTCGTCATCCCCGTAGCCGTGCTGGTTATCGTCCCAGCACTGGGCGCATAGCTGAATCCAGAGCACATCGCTGCCGGAGAACACATAGTGCTTCAACCAGTAGCTGCCCGCTGCAGACGAAGTCGGCTGGGTCCAGGGGTCGCCTCCCAGGAACTGGGGGTCGTGCAGCCCAGGCGCCCGCTCGTTGGGGTGGACTTCGAGGAGGACTTGCGGCACGGCCAGGGACGGGACTGGATTGACGGTCAGCGAAGTCGAGCCGCTGTCACCCAGAGGTACGGGGCCGTCGCAGGTCGCGTTGACTGTGAACGTGACGATGAGATCCGAGCCGGTTGAATTGGCCGGCGCGGTGTAGGTGGGGTTCTGCACATCGGGCGAAGGATCGAAGCTGCCGCCCGCGCCGCCGTCGTCCCAGGACCAGGAGGCCACCGAGTGGCCGGATCGGCTGTCGGAGAAGGTGGCCGACAGGTCGGCGCTGCCGCCGGAAGCCACAGTGTCGGGACTCGGTGGATTCGCCGTCACCTCGAAGGTCTGCGGCACTGGCTGGACGGTGAGGATGGTGGAATCGTCATCGCTCAGCGGCTCCGGTCCGTCACAGGTGGTGTTCACAGTGAGGGTGACGATCAGATTCAAGTCGGAGGTGTTGGCAGGTGCGGTGTAGCTCGGGTTCTGAACGTCGGCCGAGGGGCTGAAGCCGCCCCCAGCGCCGCCGTCGTCCCATGACCAGGAGGCGACGCCGTGCCCCGTCCGGCTGTCGGAGAAGCTGGCCGACAGGTCCGCGCTGCCGCCGGAGGGGACGGTGTCGGGCACGGGCGGGTTGGCGGTGACCGAGAAGGTGTGCGGCACTGGCTGGACGGTCAGCGTAGTGGAGTCGTCATCGCCCAGCGGCTCCGGCCCGTCGCAGGTGGCGTTGACCGTGAGCGTGACGATCAGATTCGAGTCGGATGTGTTGGCCGGCGCGGTGTAGGTGGGATTCTGCACATCAGCCGAGGGGCTGAAGCTCCCGCCCGCGCCGCCGTCGTCCCACAGCCAGGAGGCGATGCCGTGGCCGCGGCTGTCCGTGTAGTTGGCGGTGAGCGAAGTGGTGCCGCCAGAGGCGACTGTATCGGGATCGGCGGAGGCGTACACTTCGAGCGTATGGGTGACGGGTTCCACAGTAAGTGTCGTGGAGTCGCTGTCTGTCAGTGGGCTGGGGCCGTCACAGGTGGCCTTCACCGTGAGGTTGACGATGATATCGGAGTCGGTAGTGTTGACCGGCGCGGTGTAGGTGGGGTTCTGCACGATGGCCGAAGGG
>DAOVEW010000233.1 GCA_030668755.1 Bacillota bacterium
GAGGGGGGCGCGAGGGCGCCGACAACCATGAGATCGCGCTCTTCGGCTGCGGAGATGAGCGAAGAAGCTTGCGCGAGCCGCTCCTCGGAGGTGTCGAGGATGATGACGTTGACTGTATTGAGTCCGAGGGCTGCGTACCGGTCGAGGTCGGCCGGATCGGTCACCCCGCGCGCCCAGGTCAACACCGTCGAGATCGCATTGACCCGGATGAGGTTGGCGTCGCGCCGCGCGACGAGGCCGCGCACGCCGGGGAGCTCGCCGGTGGGCTGCTGCGCTATGGTCGGCGCGCTCAGCAAGAAGAGCGCTGCCGCAGCGAAGATCGTCGCTCGTCCGTTCATCGTCGATCCCCCTTTGCCCGACGCCTTGCGCCTCGGTCGCGGGCCGCTGCTCCCCCAGCCACGGCGTCGTGCCGTAGGCATGACTTCGGCGAGGGACTGCAAGTCCCTCGCCGGCCTGCGGCCCGAGCCGATACACGTTTCCGCCAGGCGCCCCGCCGACTCGACAGAGGCTACGTCAGAGCGCGCTCGGTGGCGGGGTCGAAGAGGTGCGTCTTGGCCATGTCGAAGACGACCTCGAGCGGCTCTCCGTCCTTCGCCTTGGTCTCCGCGTCGAGGTCGGCGACCAGAGAATGGCCCTTGGCGGTCAGATAGGCGTAAACGGTTGCGCCTATCGGCTCCGTTACGTCAACGGTAAGGGTGACGGTGTTAGCGTCGGAGGCTGCCACCGGAGGATTCAGACTGCGGTCGTAGATGTCCTGCGGCCTGACTCCGAAGACCACCTGCTGGCCCAGGAGCCCCTGCACCCGCTCGGCATGGCTCTGGGGGAGGCGCAGCGCCAGCGGGTCGGCGCGGACGCAAATCTCTCCATCCCCCGCCTGCAAGGTGGCCTCGATGAAATTCATGGCGGGGCTGCCGATGAAGCCGGCTACGAAGAGGTTCGCGGGGTTGTTGAACAGCTCCAGGGGCCCGTCCACCTGCTGCATCTTGCCGTCGTTGAGAACAGCGATGCGATCTCCCATGGTCATCGCTTCGGTCTGATCGTGAGTGACGTAGATGGTGGTGATTCCGAGCCTGCGATGGAGCTTTATGAGCTCGGCGCGGGTCTGCACCCGCAGCTTCGCGTCCAGGTTCGAGAGCGGCTCATCCATCAGAAACACCTTCGGCTCGCGAACGATTGCGCGGCCGAGCGCGACGCGCTGACGCTGCCCGCCGGAGAGCTCCCGCGGCTTCCGGTTGAGAAGGCCTTGGAGGCCCAGCATTTCGGCGGCTTCGTTCACCCGACGTTGGATCTCGGCCCGGGGGAACTTGCGGAGCTTGAGCCCGAAGGCCATGTTGTCGTAGACGTTCATGTGGGGGTAGAGGGCGTAGTTCTGGAAGACCATGGCGATGTCGCGGTCTTTCGGAGAGACATCGTTGACCAGGCGGTCGCCGATGTAGATCTGGCCGGAGGTTGCCTCCTCGAGGCCCGCAATGCAGCGCAGGGCGGTGGTCTTGCCACACCCGGAGGGCCCCACGAGCACCAGGAACTCCTTGTCCTGAACCTCGAGCGTCAGGTCATCAACGGCAACGACGCTGCGGAACCGCTTGCTGAGGTCCTTAAGCGCAACTCGCGCCATGCGCGCACACTCCCCGAGGTATTCGCGACCCGATGAGGCACAGGCTTCCGGGCCATGAGAACCGACGCAGAGCAACAGCCGCCCCAGGCCCTTCCCCTGGAACGGGATTATAGCAGACGCGTTCGCCGCTGACAAGCGTCGGTTGGGCGCGGCCGGCGGGCGAAGAAGGCCGGCGATAGCGCCATCCAGTGCTGCGCTCTGTTCGCCCGCCGACCCCTGCCGACGTGGTCTTCGACCGGCACACTGGAGGTGGGAGGTGTGGGCAGGAGGCGCCCGGGTACTGCGAAGAAGAGGGTGCCGTGGACGAGCTCCGGATTCGGATGTTCGTCAGGGTCCGGCTGCACGCAGACAACTGGCGTTGGCAGGGCGCTCCTCAATCAGCGGCGGCAGGTGCACTTCTATCGCGCCGGCGCTTGGGGGCCGCCGGCCGGGGGATAGTTCGTGGAGGAAGGAGAGTGGGATGACCCAGCGCGGAAGGCCTGAGGTGCGCGTGCACCCGACGCTCGAGGCGCTCAGCGAGGCTGCGGCCGAGGGGCTGGTGGCCCTGGCTGAGACAGCACTGCAAGAGGGGGACCGGTTCACGATTGCCCTATCCGGAGGCAACACTCCGAGGACTCTCTACGGGATGCTGGCCGGCAAGTACCGAGCGCTGATCCGCTGGCGCCAGGTTCAAGTTTTCTGGGGCGATGAGCGGTATGTGGCACCGGATGACCCGCGCAGCAGCTATCGTATGGCCCGGGAGACGCTCCTCAATCACGTGCCGGTACCCCAGGAGAACGTGCATCCGATGCCGACGCTGCTATCGGGGCCCGAGGAGGCGGCGGAGGCCTACGAGCGCGAGCTGATGTCGCACTTCGCCGGGCAGTGGCCGCGCTTCGATCTGATCCTGCTCGGCATGGGGCCGGACGGGCATATCGCCTCGCTCTTTCCGTACAACGCAGCCCTCGAGGAGGAGACACGGGTCGTGACTGCGGTTCACACGGAGCACGCCGAGCCGCGGGTGCGCCTGACGCTCACGCTTCCCGCGATTAACAACGCGAAGAACGTCTACTTCCTGGTGGCCGGAAAAGAGAAAGTCGCGGTGGTCAACCGGACGTTCGCCGATAACCCTGACCCCAAGGCCGCGCCGGCCTCAGCCGTGAGGCCGGTGGAGGGGGATGTGGTGTGGTGGATGGATGAGGGAGCGGCCGGGGGGCTGTAGCGTCAGCATCTGCGGGCAATCTCTGCCTACAGACGACCGGCTGCTGCCTTGACTGACTCGATATACTCCTCCGTCACCTGCTTCTCGAAGCTGCGGAAACCGGCGAGCTTGAAGCCGTGCTTGTCAGCGAGGGCGGCGATCTCTTTGACGCGGTCGAGGGAAAGGTCGCGGCCGAGGCTGTAGCTTTCATATCGCTCCTCAAGAGCGAGGATGATGGTCTCGGCCATGCAGGCGTATGCGGTCTTTGGCGGGAAGCCGAAGTTGAAGTGAAAGTCCACAGGACCCGGAATCTCCACCGCACCGCCCTCGATCACGAGCACGTCCCGGCGTTCCCTCGCGACCTTCTTGGATACGTCCCGCGGCCGCGCGACATCGCACACCACCGCTCCAGGCTTCAGCGCCTCTCCGGGCACGACCGTGTCCACGGCACTCGTCACGGCGATCACGATATCGGCGTCGCGGAGGCCCTTGTGGGGATCGGTGGTGTACTCGATCTCTGCCTTTCCGTCAATGCCAGCCGCCAGGTCCGCCAGCCGGCGCTCGTTGCGGCCGATGAGAGTAACGAGCGGAGCCTCGTCGGCGAGTATGCGCACACAAACCTGGCCGATCGCCCCAGTTGCGCCCATCACTGCCACCTGGGCCTGCGAGACCTCGGTGCCCATCAGCGCGGCCGCGCGCTTCGCGCCCTCCACCGCGGTCCATACGGTGTAGCTATTCCCGGTCGTCACTGCGATGTCCACGCTCTTGTCCACCGTGATGCCGGCGTCCCCGACCACTGAGGTCATAGCGCCGAGCCCGACGATCTTCGCGCCCAGGTCTTGCGCCACCCGCGCTGCGCGAACGATCTTGTCCAACACGAACTGCTTCGGCAGGGCCAGGAACTGCCGCGGTGTCAGCGGACAGCCCACGAACCAGCCGTGCGCTTCCGCGCCGGTCCTGCTC
>DAOVEW010000315.1 GCA_030668755.1 Bacillota bacterium
GCCTTTGGCGCCCTTCTCCGATGTCAGGTGCACCATTTCTTCCGCGGTGACCACGACAACCTTGCCGCTGCGTATCTTCTCGTTGATCTCCTCCAGCGTGAGCCAAGTCGCCACCCCCCGCCGTGGGTAGCAGTCCGTGCCGTACGTGGTCGCTTCCAGCAGCACGCGCCGGCCGGCGACCAGATCCTCGATCACATGCCCTCCGCCATACCGGAACGCGCCCGGAAACACCGCATTCCGCGGGTCCTCGTCAGGCAGCGCCGTCGCACCAACATAGACATCGACCGCCGCCAGCCCCGCGTAGGCGGGCACCCGGTTCAGCCGCACCTGCCCGCCCCCGAGCTTGATCCGCGGCCGGGAGTGCCCGAGGTTCATCATCGCGCCGGAGGAGCACATCGGCCCAAACGTGCCGGTGGTTACTACGTCTACGGTTTCGGCCGCGCCTTTGGCGCCCTTCTCCGATGTCAGGTGCACCATTTCTTCCGCGGTGACCACGACAACCTTGCCGCTGCGTATCTTCTCGTTGATCTCCTCCAGCGTCTTTGCCACTTCGCGCCTCCTTCGCTCCCCCCGCCACCCCAGCATGGCTAGTGCATCACTTCAGTGGCTTCTATCGTGGTGCGATACAGATGCACACCCGGCAACCGAAGCAGCCGCCCGTCCCCACGAGCGGCAGCGCCAGGGAGGCAGTATACCCCGATGCCGCGGGGCTGTGAAGGCCGGCTTGCCCGTCCCGGACACCTTGCCCCCTGCAACCTACGCCTCTCCCAGCGCCAGCGCTACTGTGGAATAACCATAGTGCTGGGGGCGGCCCGATTCCTCGAAGGGAGGCTCTTCGTTGGTCTGTCCGGTCTGTCAGCACAAAGAACCGCGCCCGGGCGACTGGTGTCGCTCCTGCGGCGCGTACCTGGGACTTCTGCGGCGCCAGCCACGGCGGGTGGTCTACTGCGTCTGCGCCTCCATCGCTTTGGGGTTAACGCTCTTCATTGCACTGGCGTGGCAAGTCTTCGGCCCGCTCGTGCGCGGCTGGCCCGCAGCCGGGCCCGGCCCCTGGTTCTGGTGGGGATTCGCCCTTGGAACCTTCTTCCTGAGCTTCGGCCTCACAGCAAGGCACCATCTCGCCAACACCTGGCGAAGGCTGCTGCGACCTTCCGGTCGCTGAGTTGCCACGAACGCCACTTCGCGAGGCCTGCCGTCGGCGGCGGGCCTCGCTTTCTCGTCTAGCCGGAAGACGCCAGCGGCGCCGGATCGGCGGATCCCTCCTTCGCCAGACCGGCCTGCTGCCCAAGGGCCCGCAGCAGCCACGTCGGTCCACCGTGTTGTGTAAACTGGATCGCCGCCTCGTCGAAGAGCTGCAGGGCCGCTTCGAACTCTCCCAGCCGTCGCCGCAGCTCACCCACGAGATACGTCATCACCGCCCGCTCCTCGTCCGCCACCTCGTCCACCAGAAGCGCCCGCTCCAGATGCTTCGCCGCCTCCGCCTGGTACTGAGGCGCGACATCCTCGGCCTGCTCCAACTGGGCCGACCACGAGGCCGCCAGGTAGTATTCCGCCAGTTGCAGCGCGCTCACCCGCCTCCGCCGCCCATGGCAGAGGGCCGCCAGCTCGTACCTCGCATAGCCCGAATCCGGAACCTGCCGCGCGGCCTCCGCCAACCCTCCAGCTAACACCCACTCCCGCACCTGCTCGTCGGCCTGCGATGCATGAAACGTCCGCCCGTCGCCCGTGAACCCACACCCAGGGCACGTGTGCAGCATCAGCGGCAGCGGATTCTGGTCCAACGGCTTCGGGCAGAGGTCTGACCCTCGTCCCACCACCGCATACGACCGCGGTTCTTCGCCCACAAACTGCTCCCCGCATATCCAGCACTCCAGATCGATCTCGCGCGTCGTCACTGCGTTGACCTCTTTTGCGGTGTTTCACGATCCCCGGGCGCCACGGCGGCTTGCCTCCTGTCACCTCCGCCTCACACCATCGTCCGGTAGTCCTCCGGCTCCCGCCAGCCGCGCGCGGCCAGCTCCCCTCGGATCTGGTCTCGTGCGCCCTCCGCGCCGACCGCAACGAGCAAGTAGTCGTCGTGGCCCAGCTCGTCCGGAGCCACGACCGGGGCGCCAAGTACCTTCTTGCCAATCTTCGTCGGCGCGATGTCAATATACCGCGAAATCGTGAGCTGCGCTCGCTTCAGATGCTTCCCCAACGCCCGCCCCTCCTTCCCCGCACCCCACACTTGCACCGCGTCCCACCCTCGCAAGTGCAGTTCCTTCAGGAAGTGCACCTTGCACGCCCGGAACTTCGTCTTTGCGTACCGCGTCTCCGCCCGCGTCACCCGATCCGGCCGATCCCGCCACTGATGCACCACCTCCGGCACCTTGCCGAACTCCCACCCTGACCCGTACATGCGGAGACATAGATCGTAATCCTCCGGCCACCCCATCTCCCGATAGCCGCCTGCCTCATCCACTGCCTCCCGCCTCATCATCACGCTCGGATGGGCCAGCGGATGCTCCACGAACATATCCCGTACGATCTCCTCGTGCGTCACCAGCGAGTTCAGCCACCGCTCGTACCGCCGCATCCCCGCCCGCATCGTCTCCCGCGGGAAGAACTCGATCAGACCCCCGCACATGCCGAGGCGCGGTCGCTCCTGCATCATCTCCACCTGCCACTCCAGCCGCCGCGGATGCATGATGTCATCCGAATCCATCCTGGCGAGCAGCTCCCCTCGCGCCTCCTCCACTGCCCGCTGCGGCGCCACCACCAACCCCTGATGCTCCTGCCGCACCACGCGGACCCGCGAATCCCGCCGCGCCCAGCCCGCCAGCTTCTCGGGCGTCTCATCCGTGGACCCGTCGTCCACCACCACCACCTCGAAGTCCGAGAACGTCTGCCGCAGCACGCTCTCCATCGCCTCGTCGAGGTAGCGCGCCGCGTTCCAGCAGGGCATGATGACCGATACGAGCAGAGTACTCATGCTTCAGTCTTGTCGGGCGCGGTCACCGCATCCTGCAACCCACGCGCCTCGCGCACCCGCCCCCGGGTGCGCGAGGAAATCAGCCCATATCTCGCTCTATGCCGTATTGGCCTCCGGCGGC
>DAOVEW010000408.1 GCA_030668755.1 Bacillota bacterium
CTCCAAGGCCTGGGCCATGACCGGCTGGCGCCTCGGCTTCGCCGCCGGACCGGCCGAGATCATTGCCGCGATGACGAAGGTGCACAGCTACGCGGTCATGTGCTCTCCCACCACCGCCCAGGAAGCGGCCGTGGAGGCCCTGCGCGGCTGCGACGACGAAGTAGCCAACATGCGCCGAGAATACAACCAGCGCCGCCGCGTCATCGTCAACCGCCTCAACGCAATGGGGCTGACCTGCTTCGAACCCCGCGGCGCGTTCTATGCATTTCCCTCCGTCGCCCCCACCGGCATGACCTCTGAGGAGTTCGCCGAGCGGCTCCTCCGAGAGGAGAAGGTGGCGGTCGTGCCCGGGAACGCCTTCGGCGCCTGCGGCGAGGGCTTCGTGCGCTGCTCCTACGCAACCTCTATGCCGCTCATCGAAGAGGCCATGTCCCGCATGGCGGCCTTCGTCGCGCGGGTGAGCGGGTGAGTGCAGGCTCGCGTGGACATCATCGTTGCCGAAGACGCAGGCTTCTGCTTCGGCGTCAAGCGCGCCCTCGAGCGAGTGGCCCGGGCGGCCGAAGACCGCTCGCGGCCCGTCTACACCCTCGGCGCCCTCATCCATAACCCACAGGAGATCGCGCGCCTCCAGCAGCGCGGCGTCCGCCAGGTTGACTCCGTGGACCAGATAAGCGACGGCGCGCTCGTCCTCTCCGCCCACGGCGTGGACCCCCAGGTGGAGGCGGACGCCAGAGCGCGGGGCCTGGAGGTCATCGACGCCACCTGCCCCTTCGTCAAGCGCGCCCATTCCCACATCCTTGCCCTCTCCCAGGAGGGCTACCACGTCTTCATCCTCGGAGACCGCGGCCACCGCGAGGTCGAGGGGCTGGCTGCCCGCGGCGGCGGCGCCGCCGACATCGTCACCTCCGCCGAGGAGGCCGAGCAAGCGCCGCTTCGCGAGCGCTGCGGCCTCGTCGTCCAGACCACCCAGCGTCCGGAGGCCCTCAGCGAAGTCGTCGCAGCCCTGGCCCAGCGCTGTCGCGAGCTACGGGTCTTCAACACCATCTGCGAGGCCACCGTCAAACGACAGGAAAGCGCCCGCAAGCTAGCCGAACGCGCGGACGTCGTGGTCGTCGTCGGCGGCCGCAACAGCGCCAACACGGGCCGCCTGAGGGAGATCTGCACCGCGACCCGCACGCCCACTCACCACGTCGAGACCGCAGAGGAGCTCAGCGCGGAGTGGCTTCGCGGCGCACAGCGCGTCGGTATCACCGCGGGTGCCTCCACCCCCCCCTGGATCATCGAAGAGGTCGTCGCACGGCTGCGCGCGCTCGCCGGCGACGCCGCACAATGAGCGAACCCCATCCGGCTCAGATCGAGAGCGTCCGCGCCGGCAGCCCCGCCTCACACGCGGCCATCTCCCCCGGCGATCGAGTGGTGCGGGTCAACGGCCGCATGCCCCAAGACTACATCGACTACCGCTACCTGGCCGCAGAGCCGTACCTCGCCCTACTGGTCGAGGACGCGGCCGGTCGCCGCAGGCGCGTGCGCCTCGCGAAGCGCATCGACGAGGACCTCGGCATCCGCTTCACCGAAGACGTCTTCGACGGAATCCGTACCTGCCGCAATCGCTGCCCCTTCTGCTTCGTCGCACAGCTCCCGAGGGGACTGCGCCCTTCTCTCTACGTGCGCGACGACGATTACCGCCTCTCCTTCCTCCACGGCAACTTCATCACCCTCAACAACCTGACCGCTGCCGACTGCGCTCGCATCGCACGGCTGCGCCTCTCTCCTCTCTACATCTCCGTCCATGCGACTGAACCCCGCATCAGGGCCAAGCTCTTCGGCGGACCGACGCCGGACGTGCTCGCGCGCATGAGGCGCCTTGCAGCGAACGACATCGAGTTCCACACCCAGATCGTGCTATGTCCCGGCATCAACGATAGAGCGCACCTCGAGTGCACCATTCGCGACCTCGCAGCTCTCCACCCCGGCGTCCGCTCGATCGGCATCGTCCCGGTCGGCCTCACCAGACACCGTCGGGGCCTCCCTCGCATTCGCCCTGTAGACCCTGATGTCGCGCAGGAACTCGTCGCTTCAGTGCGGAAATGGCAGCGTGAGTTCGCGGCGAACCTCGGCACCAGGCTTGTCTTCGCGGCCGATGAGCTGTATCTCTTGTTGGGGAGGCCGCTTCCCGGGCGAGCCCACTACGAGGAGTTCCCTCAGCTCGCCAACGGCATTGGCTGCGCCAGGCTCTTTCTGGACGCCGTCCGCCGGATTCGGCCGCCGAAGCTGCAGCGCCGGACCACCGCCGCGCTCGTGACCGGCGAGATGGCGGCGCCGCTCGTCGCAAAGCTGGCTGAGAAGCTGCGGACAGGTCGCAACGTGAGCGCGAAGCTCTACATTGTCGAGAACCGTCTCCTCGGACGCTCCGTCACCACGGCCGGACTGCTGGCCGGCCGCGATGTCGCGCGTGCGCTCGCCCAACGCGATGTCGGGGACCTCGTCATCGTGCCGGGCACGGCCGTGCGGGACGGGGAGG
>DAOVEW010000060.1 GCA_030668755.1 Bacillota bacterium
TAGGTCGCGGGTTCGAATCCTGCCGCCGGCTCCATATCTGCGACAAGGTTGTCGCGGGCGGCTAGGTCGCCTGCCGCGACCGCCGTGGCGGTTCCCGCATTGCGGGTACCTAGCCATTCGAATCCTGCCGCCGGCTCCATCAGCCGCCAGTGAAGGACCCCTTGCGGGCCGCCACGAACCGTTCTTCTGCCATGTCGTCCCGCGCTCCGGAACTCAGAGGCGCTTCCGCGGCTCAGTCCTCGCGCCGCACGTCCGCGCTTGCGGCGCTCGGTGTGTTCCTGCTCCTGTTCGCGGTCTACCACGCTACGCTGGTCCGCACCGTCGTAGACCAAGATAGCGGAGAGCTCGTCGCCGCCGCACACGTGCTGGGCATCGCCCATCCAACCGGCTACCCTCTCTGGGTGCTGCTCGCGCGCGGCTTTGACTTCCTCCCGGTCGGCGGCACCAGCGCCTACCGGGTGGGCCTCCTTTCCGCCGTCTCCACAGCCGCCGCGGGTGCCATCGTCACGGCCCTAGCGGCCGGCCTGACCGGGGCGCTGCTGCCCGCCATCCTCGCCGGACTCGCCTACGGCCTCTGGTTTCCCGTCTGGAGCCAAGCCGTGCGCGCCGAGGTATACGGCCTCACTGCCTTGCTTGTAGCCCTGGCCCTCGCTGCGTTCTTCGCATGGGAGCGCGGCCGCTCGCCCAAGACGCTGGGATGGTTCGCTCTGGCCGTTGGGTTCGTGTCGATGCACCACCGGACTGCGATGCTCATGATCGCGCCCGCGTTGATCGCTGCGGCCGTCCTCACGCGGCCGAGGAGTCTCCGGCTCTACGCTGGTGTCGCAGGCCTGTTCCTTGCGCCGTTTGCCTGTTATGTGTATCTGCCGATTCGCGCCGCCGCGCGGCCGCCCGTGAACTGGACCAACCCCACGACCTGGGACCGCTTCTGGGACCACGTGCTGGCCACTCAGTATCAGGGCTATGCGCTCTCCCACAGTCTGGCCGAGATGAAACACGAGGCCATCAAGCTGCTGCCCGACGTGCTCGCGCCGAGTGTCGGCTGGTCGCTGCTGCTGGCCCTGATCGGCGTGCCGCTGATTGTCTGGGGCTGCCTGTGGTGGATTCGCCGCGCCCCGGCCGCGGCAGGCTCGCTGGCCGCGGGGGCCGCACTCCTTGTCTTCTGGGTGTTGCAGTGGGGCGAGACGACGGACCTGAAGGTCTTTCTGCTGCCGCTCGGCGCGGTGCTGGCGATGTACGGTGGAGCGGGAGTCACGCGCGTGGCCGCGCTCCTCCCCACCCTCATCGCGAGACGAGCAGCAATCGCTGTTCTGGGTGTGCTGGTGTGCGGCAGCCTGGTGAGGGTCAACTGGGAGCGCTGCGACCTCAGCAATCTCTGGCAGCACCGGGACCGGTGGGTGGCAGTGCTATCTCAGCTCGAGCCGAATGCGATCTTCATCTCCGACAACGATGTGCCCAGCTTCGTAACCACATATCTTCAGAACGTGGAGGGTACGCGCCGCGACGTTACGCTGATACGCGTGATCCCGCTCCAACTCGACTGGTATCTAGAACTCATCCAAGACTCAGAGCTGCGAGAGGCGGTCCGTGCGGCTTGGACAGATACGCCCGCAAGCTTGCGACAAGTGGGACCGCGTGATCCGGCAGAGATGCAATGGGACAGGACAGCCTACTTCGCTTACCAGCTTGCCGAACGCCTGAAAGGCAGCCGACCGGTCTATGCCTTGCACGGGCCGTGGCCATTCGCGCGTCGGGCGACGCTGCTGGACCAGCCCCAGTTTGTGGGTCCTCCGTATTTCGTGGGCCTTAGCGAGGACGTCGTAGCGCTGAGATCCGAGGAACCGGAGGTGATTCGAGAGAAGCAGGCAGACGGTGCTCTGGCGGAAATGCCCGGCGGTGTCGAGCTGGTCGCTTTCGAGTGGGATCGGACGAAGGTGGATGCTGGCGAGGTGGTGGGCTTTCGGTCGGAGTGGCGGATGCAGAGAGGACTGCCGCCAGTACATTTTGCGATTGGCCTGAGGCCGGAGGGAGTGGATGCCGAACACTTCAGACGAGAGCTGCTGCCGAAGGGCAGATTTATCCAAGGATTCCCCCTCACCTATGGGCTGCGCCATCTGGGAGCATCACCAGAAGGAACAGTTCGCGAGCAGCGGGGGTATGCCATCATTCCCACGAACGCGCCCCAGGGAACTTACCGGGTGGCCGTCGGGCTGGGTCCCCCGTACACAGAGCAGTATGAAGGCTGGGTGGAGGTCGGTAAGCTGCAGGTACACGCAGGGCCGCGGCCCAGCAATCCACCATGAGCTGGAGGGTGCGGGCTGGGTCTGTCCATCGAACGGCTCTTACTTATCTTTCTGCCGCGTTGACAGGCCCCCAACCGGTGTGTTATCGTCGAAGCGGGCCGGCGTGGCTCAGTGGCAGAGCAGCGGTTTCGTAAACCGCAGGTCGTCGGTTCGAATCCGACCGCCGGCTGTTCTCGTTTACCCTACGAGCCTGGAGAAATATCTGGTGTCAGAGCAGGCAGCCCTAGCCCTACTCGCTCGGCGCGCCGGGACAGCATCGAGCGGCGGGACAGGCGCGGCATGAAGAGGAAGAACGCAGGCGGATGCTGCCTGCCGCCCATCGAAATCCCTCTCATCGATCTACGAAAGCAGCACCGCGCGCTCCAGCCCAAGATCTACGCCGCGCTCCGCCACGTCTTCGACAGCTCGGTCTTCGTCATGGGCCCCAACGTGCGGTCCTTCGAGGAGGAAATGGCGCGGTTCTGCCGGGTGAAGCACGCTGTCGGAGTCGCCTCCGGCACCGACGCGCTCCTCCTCTCTCTCGCCGCAGTGGGCATCAAGCCCGGCGACGACGTGCTCGTCCCCTCCTTCACCTACACGGCCACCGCGGCCGCCGTCTGCCACATGGGGGCGCGGCCCGTATTCGTCGATTCCCTACCAGACGGGTTCAACCTAGATCCCGCTGACGCCGAGCGCCGCATCACGCCGAACACGCGCGCCATAATCCCCGTCCATCTCTACGGCGAAGCTGCCCCCATGGACGATATCCTCGCGCTGGCGGACCGACATAACCTGCGCGTCATTGAGGATGTGGCCCAGGCCGTCGGCGCCCGCTTCGGCGACGAGCTGCTGGGCTCCCTCGGCGACGTCGGGTGCTTCAGCTTCTACCCCACGAAGAACTTGGCGGGCTGCGGCGACGGGGGAATGATCGTCACCGACGACGACGAGATTGCCGACAAGGTCCGCCTCCTCAGGCAGCAGGCCGACGCCTCTGTCTTCGGTGGCGAGAAATACACCCATCCCGCGGTCGGCTACAACAGCCGACTCGACGAGTTGCAGGCGGCCGTCCTCCGGGTGAAGCTGCCCCACCTCGAATCGTGGAACCGCCTGCGTCAGCTCCACGCCAACCAGTACCGACGGCGGCTGAGGGAGTCCGGCCTTGGGCTGCCCGCCCGCGGCAAGGACGACCGTCACGTATACTGCCTGTACACGGTGCGCTGCTCCGAGCGAGACGCGCTCAGGCAGCACCTCCGCGGCCGCGGCATCGGCACCGAGATCTACTACCCGCTGCCACTGCACCTTCAGCAGGCATACCAACATCTCGGCCACCGGGAGGGCGACCTTCCCGTGGCCGAGAGGCTGTCCAGAGAGAGCCTCTCCATCCCCGTCTACCCCGAGTTGACCGCCGACCAGGTTGACCGCGTGGCCGATGCCATACTCGAGTTTCTGGGGAGCCGTGTGAAGCCCGAAGTGGAGGAGACCGTCACCCATGAGTTATGACGTTAAAGACCCCAAGCTCGCAGATGCGGGAGGCCTGCGCATCGAATACGCGGGACAACACATGCCCGTTCTCCGCGGTATCCAAGAGCGGTTCGCCAAGGAGAAGCCGCTCGACGGCGTGCACCTTGGGGCCTGCCTCCATGTTACTACCGAGACCGCCAACCTCATGCAGACCCTCAAAGCGGGCGGCGCCGACCTGGCTCTGTGTGCCTCCAATCCCCTCAGCACGCAAGATGACGCCGCCGCCTGGCTCGCCGTGGAGCTCGGTATCCCCGTCTTTGCAGTGAAGGGCGAGGACAACGAAACCTACTACCAGCACATCGAATCCGTCATCGCCGCCACCCCGCAGATCTCGATGGACGACGGGTGCGACCTCCTCTTCACCCTCCACGAGAAGCACCGGGACATGCTTCCCAACATGCTCGGCGGCTTGGAAGAGACTACTACCGGTGTCATCAGGCTGCGCGCCATGGAGAAGAAAGACGCGCTCGGATATCCCGTCATCGCCGTCAACGACGCGGACACGAAGCACCTCTTCGACAACCGCTACGGCACCGGACAGAGCACGGTTGACGGCATCATCCGCGCGACCAACATCCTCATGGCCGGCCGCAAGTTCGTCGTCTGCGGCTACGGTTGGTGCGGCCGCGGCGTCGCAATGCGCGCCAGGGGCATGGGCGCAGTCGTGGCGATCTGCGAGGTCGACCCACTGCGCGCGCTCGAGGCCGCCATGGACGGCTACCTCGTCATGCCGGTCGCCGAAGCCGCTAAATGGGGCGAGGTGTTCGTCACGCTCACCGGCGACTGCGCGGTGCTCCGCCGCGAGCACTTCGAGGTCATGAACGACGGCGCGATCCTCTGCAACTCCGGCCACTTCGATATCGAAATCGCCATTCCGGCCCTGCGCGAGATGGCCAAGTCCGTCCGTCGCGTCAGGCCCATGGCGGATGAGTTTCATCTCCCCGATGGCCGCCGCCTCTACCTGCTCGGAGAGGGCAGGCTCGTGAACCTCGCAGCGGCCGAGGGCCATCCAGCCAGCGTCATGGACATGAGCTTCGCCAATCAGGCCCTCTGCGCCGCCTATCTCGCGAAGAACGGCAAGTCCCTCGACAAGCGCGTCTACGGCGTCCCGCGCGACATAGACCGAGACGTCGCGCGGCTCAAGCTAGACTCCATGGGCATCGCCATCGACACCCTCACGGCGGAGCAGCAGAAGTACCTGGCTGACTACCAGTCGGGCACTTAACAGCCTCCCCGTATGGGGCAAGGGGCATGGAAGCGCTCGATGTCGCAACCGGGCATATCCGGCCGGTCGGGGCCGCGCTGGTCGTCGGCCTTGCGTTCCTGATCTCCTTCGTGACCCCAAACCTGGCCGGTCCTCACATGCGGCGGCTGGCCAGGCTCGGCCCTCAGCCCGGTCTGCGCTCCCGGCGGCAGTGGACAATCGCTGGATTCAGTATCACTCTCTCCCTCGCGCTGCCGCTGCTCCTCTTCGGCGGCGACTCCCCCGAGCTTCGCGCCGCCGCCCTGCTCGTCGTGCTCGGCGGCTTTGCCGGGCTGGCAAACGATGTCCTGGGCCTGCCTCGGTTGGTGCAGATATTGCTCGCTTTCGGCATCGCCTGGGTCGGCGTGTCCCTCGGCATCGTCATGGACGAAGTGAAGCCTCCCTTCACCACCTCCATGGTCCAGTTGGGGGCCTGGTCCACTCCCGTCAGCATCGCCTGGCTGCTCGCGGTGGCCTACGCGGTCGTGCTCTGCCGGCGGCTGCCCCGGCTGACGGCCGGCATTATAGCGCTTATCTCCCTCACCTTCGCCATCGCCGCGCTCATTGTCGGTCCCTCCCGCTCCGCGCCCGCCGCGGGCCTGTTGGGTCTGGCGATGGCCGCGGCCGTCGCCGGTGCTCTCCGCCGCGACTACCCGATGCTCGGCAGCTCCGCTCACTGGGCGATCGGCTTCGCCCTCGGCGCCATCACCATCATCGGCATGCTTAAGAACACCGCCTTCCTCGTGTTGGGCGTGCCGCTGTTGGCCCTCGGAGTGCCCGTCGGCGAGACGACTTACGCCATCATCTATGGCGCCGGAAAGGGGCGCTGGCGGCTCGCTCTGGGCCAGCGGCGTGAGCTGCTGCACGAGGCGCTCATCCGCACCGGCCTGAGCCCGCGCCGCGCGGTCCTGCTCTTCCACATCGTCACCCTCTACCTCTGCGCCATCGCGCTGGCCCTCGTGCTGCTCGTCGAGGTCACCTTCCTGGCCAAGCTCGGCATCCTCGCCATTGCCCTCGCCCTCGGCTTCGCGGTCTTCTTCTGCCTCGCCCGGGCCTGGTCCGAGCCGATCGAGACGGGGGAGGAGCGCGTGGACATGCTCGGGGTCCCACTCGCCCGCATTGATATGGAGAGCGCACTCGGCCGCGTCGATGAGTTCATCCGGGAGCGCTCCCCCCACATGGTCGTCACCTCCGATACTCCCGGTATCGTCCGCGCACACGACGACGCAGAGTTCCACGAGATCGTTCGCGGCGCGGATATGGTGACCGCCGACGGCCGCGGCGTCGTGTGGATGGCGCGTGTCCTCGGCCTTCCCGTCACCGAGCGGGTTTCGGGAGTGGACCTCATGCAGCGCATCTGCGAGCGCGCGGCGGCAAAGGGCTACGCAGTTTATCTCCTCGGGGCGCACCCCGGCGTCGCGGAGGAGGCGGCGGCGAACCTCGAATCGCAGTGCCCAGGCCTGCGCGTGGCCGGCGCCCATCACGGATACTTCACCCCGGACGAAGAGCCCGATGTCGTCCGCCGGATCGCCGAGGCGAAGCCCGACATCCTCTTCGTCGCCTTCGGCGCGC
>DAOVEW010000206.1 GCA_030668755.1 Bacillota bacterium
TCCGGCAGGTAGGGGTGAGCCAGCACCGAAGTCTGTGAAGTGGAGTGCTGGTTTCTTCATTGCGGTTGTGCCGGTCCGGACCGACCGGCCTCCACCGAGGCGAGCACAGGGCGCGACCCCATTACGAGCTGGGCGGGATGAGGTAAGAGCATGGTCACCGATACTATCCTGGATTTGATTGGCAATACTCCGCTGCTGCAACTCCGGGATGAGTCTGTCTTTGCGAAGGCGGAGTTTCTCAATCCCGGGGGAAGCATCAAGGACCGCGTGGCAGTGGCGATGATCGAGGGAGGCGAGAGGGACGGACGGCTGAAGCCGGGTTCGACTATCGTGGAGCCAACCTCGGGCAACACGGGCATTGGGGTGGCCCTGGTGGGGAGGCTGAAGGGATACCAGGTACGGATCGTCATGCCCGAGGGGATGAGCGAGGAGCGCAAGAAGCTGGTGCGAGCGCTGGGCGCGGAGCTGGTGCTGACGCCGGACAAGGACGGAATCGCGGGGGCGGTGGCGCGAGTCAAGGAGATGGCGGCGGAGGACCCGCGCATCTTCGTGCCGCAGCAATTCGAGAACCCGGATAACCCGCGCGTGCACTACGAGGAGACGGCGCACGAGCTGTGGCGGCAGATGAGGGGAGAGGTCGCGTGCTTCGTGGCCGGAGTGGGGAGCGGGGGCACGCTGCAAGGAGTCGGGAAGTTTCTCAGGGAGCGGAAGCCGGACACGAAGATCGTTGCGGTGGAGCCGAAGAACGTTTCGGCGCTGCTGGGACACGAGCCGGGGCTGCATCAGATCCAGGGGATCGGGGACGGGTTCGTCCCGGCGATCTTGGACGTCTCGTTGGTGGACGAGGTCGTGGAGGTCAGCGACGAAGATGCCATCGAGACGACGCGGGAACTGGGCCGGGACTACGGGCTGCTGGTGGGCATCTCGTCGGGCGCGAACGTGTGGGCGGCGCGGCAGATAGCGCAGAGGATGCAGGGCAAGATCGCGACGGTGCTGCCCGACCGCGCCGAGCGGTATTTCAGCACGGCGCTCATGTGAGGAATGGGGCAGGAGGCGGGGCTCCTGCCCAAGGAACAGGAACTTAGCTGGGTTTGCGGTGGTCAAAGGGAGGAGAGGTGGAAAGCGATGCCTGGATGTCGGATTGAGTTGTCTCGTGTGCGTATCGGATGGGGCCTGCTTGTGGTGTGCTTCGGAATGGCAGCAGCTTCCTTCAACGCCGCTCACGCGGCAGCCGCTGACAAGGCTCTACAGATCCGCATTCCGCAGGAGATCGATCCCGGCAAGCTCACGATTCTCTGCGGAGAGCATCGAAACGGACTGGGGATAGGACCGGTCGGCACAGCGAGCGGCGTTCGTGAGTATCGGGTCGACCTGCGCGGTGCGAAATCCGTGAAGCTGCTGATCTACTGTCCAGGCTACCGGATGGTCACCGCAGAGTTCGACGTCGCACGGATGCCTGGTTCCACGACGTTCACACCGGAGTTCGCCAGGGTCCCCATGGTTCCGCTGCGGGTCAAGCTGGTGGACATCAACGGCCGGCCGGTCGTTGGCGAGGAGGTTCTGCTCCGCCACACACTGCTGGAGATGAAGTACTTCAACTACATAGACGGAAGGGTTTACCCCGTCGTAGTGGCAACCGCAACCACCGATGCTCACGGTGAGATCGCGGTCGAGGTGCCTTCGCTGCCAGACGACCCGTACTTCTCGGATGATGGCGAGCGGCGGCCAATCGGGTTTGAGCTTCGGCTGCCGCGGCACCGGGGCGACGCATACGGCTGGGACTTCGTTCCCAGGATGATCCCGGCGCAGACGGGTTACTCGGGGCCAGTCACTGTCACGCTGGTGTACCGCGGCAAGATCAGCGGACGTGTCACTGAGTCGTTTGTGAGTCGCGCTGGTGTCATAGGCGGGGAGGGCGAAGGGGAACCGGGCAACTCGTACGATTTGTGGTTTGAGGCCATGTCAAGCGGGACGCGCTCTGGAACCGGCAGGCGCGTGAGTGCCGACGGAACCTTCTCGGTAAGGCTTCCGGCCGGCAGCTACGACCTCTTCCTCGAAGTCCGCCGCAACGGGGGCAAGGTTCTGGGCCGCGTGCCCATCCAAACAGGTTTCGTTCTCGGGGAGAAGGAGCACCGGGTTCTGAGGCTGGAGTGAATCCGCAGCGCTCCCTGGGCAGTGGACCCTATCTTGTATTCGGCGCCAGGTCTGCGCGCCCACGCAAGCGCAGCGCATCCGAGGGGAACCGGGGACAAGGAAAGCGAGGACGGTCACCTGCTCATGCGCTTCCGTGGCCACGCTCCCGAGGGGAGACCTGCTTCGACACGGGTGATGCCTGGTCACCAGAACGCTCTGGCATCGGAATGCCTGACCTCGTCCGCCTCTCCGCAGTCTGGGTGGCAGGTCGTTTTTCTCCACCAGTCGCACCCATCGAACTCCTCTCTCCCGCACCTTTGGGGGCTCCCTCTGTGTGACACATTTCGCCCTTAGCCGCCGTTGTGGCGGTTCTGGGCGCATTTACGTGTGATTGGACCTGTGGAGGACAGCCGCTTCAGCGTGGGCGCGGTGTGATGACGCGAGGGCTACCCTGAGAACCAAGAAGGCGGCGCGATATCGGCCATCGTGCGGAGGCCGGGCGGGGCGGCCAGGACGGAACGAACGGCATTGGTGAGGATGGCGCAGGTGGCGATGTCGCCGTTGACGCCGCCTGGGTTGGTGAAGGTCAGGGGCGGCTCTCCATCTATGATGACGGTGTCCTGGACGTCTTCCTCGCCGAGGCAGGCGCGGAACTCCAGCCGGATCTTCTCCTCGCCGTTCACGTACCCGATGCCGCGCTGGTAGACCCCCGATGCGCGGCCCGGCTCTACGGTAAGGCTATCGCTCGAGAGGTGACGCTGCGCGACTACGGGCTCGATGATGTCCTCCGTGCGGTCGAGAGACCAGCCGAGCCGCCCTGCAATCATGTGCATGGATTCGGTCAGGCCGACGTGTCGAAGCGTGCCTCCGGCCTTCTTCTCGGCGAACTCTTCGAGGGTCAGGCCGGCTCCGATCTTCCTCTGGAAGGGAAGCCGCCGGGGGCGCGCGTCCTGGTAGCGGAGGACGGTGATCTTGCGTACCTCGGCGCAGATGGCCGTGAGCACAATGGGGAGGAGGTCCATGAGGAAGCCGGGGTTGACGCCGGTGGCGAGGACCGAAACGCCTGCCTCGCGAGCTAGCCGGTCTATCTCCTCGCTGGCGGCCGGAGCGGTCTGCCGCGGGTAGGAGAGCTCCTCGCAGCTCGAGACGATATTCATCCCGTAGGAGATCAAGGCCTCGATCTGGGGCTTCACCGCGGCGAGATCCGAGGTCGTCGTCTGGACGGCTACGGAAACACGGCCATTGGCACAAACCACGCTGACATCGTCGCAGATCTCGACGCCGAGCTTCCGAGCCAGGCCGGCGACCTCGCCGAGGTCGCGCCCGACGAGCGCGGGGTCTGTGTCCACCGCCCCAACGACTCGGATGTTCGGCCGCTCAACCAGGTGTTTCGCCAGAAGTCTGCCCAGGGCTCCCAGCCCGACTTGGACGACTGAAATGCTGTCTGCCATCTGTTCTTCTCCCCCGGCGGTCAACGCCGGATGTTCCCGTAGCCCTCCCAGTGCACCATCTCTGCGAGGGGCCGCTTGTCGGCCTGCTTTGGCGTCTTGCCCGCCTTCCCCACGGGCAGGGCGATCATCAGGCGAAGGCGGTCGGGGACTCCCAGGACTTGCTTGTGCTCCTTCTCTTCGGGCAGGAGCGTGCCCTCGACCCAGACGCTGGCATAGCCGAGGGCGGTGATGGCGAGGAGCATGTTTTCGGTGGCCGCGGCGAGGTCTTCGAGCCAGAACTCCGACTTCTCCGGGTCGGCGACCAGGGCGATCACGAGCGATACGTCTCCGATGCAGCTCTGGGCCTTTGCGAGCTTCGCGATGGAGTCGGAATCGCGAACGACGATGAAGTCGATCGGCTGCCGGTTTCGGCCCGACGGCGCGCGACGGCCGGCGTCGAGAATGCGCTCCAGGTCGGCATCCGGCACTTCGACGGAGCTCAGATCGCGCACCGAGGCGCGACTGGC
>DAOVEW010000406.1 GCA_030668755.1 Bacillota bacterium
CCCCGCCCTCATCGGCCCCGGCTCCCGCGTCTACCCGGCAGACCACATCATCAAGGTCGAAGCGAGGGTTCGCGTTGTCCCCCGCAGGTAACGTGTCACAAGGGGAGCCAATGCTCCAGCAAGCAGGAAGGTCCGACATACTCATCGCCGGCGGCGCCGTCATAGATGGCACGGGCGCTCCTCGCCGCCGGGCCGACGTCGCCCTTCACGGCGATCGCATCGCCGCCGTCGGCGATCTCTCCGGATGGGCTGCCGACCTGCGCCTCGACGCATCCGGCCTCGTCGTGGCCCCCGGCTTCATCGACATGCACACCCACTCCGACCTCGCCCTTCTCATCAACCCGCACGCCGAGAGCAAGCTCCGCCAGGGCGTGACTACCGAGGTCATCGGACAGTGCGGCTTCTCGCCCGCGCCTGCGCCCGACGCCCACAGAGACGAGATCCGAGCGCTCTTCGGGGCATGGGGCCGGCATGTGACTTGGGGCTGGGGGAGTTTTGCCGACTACCTGGACGCCCTTCGGGCGCGGCACACCTCCGTGAACGTCGTGCCGGTGGTCGGACACACATCCTGTCGTGTCGGCGTTATGGGAGAGGAGAGCAGGGCCCCCAGCGCCGCGGAGCTGTCTCAGATGCGCTCTGCGGTGGAGGCGGCGATGGGCGACGGCGCCTTCGGCCTCTCCAGCGGCCTCGTCTATGCCCCCGGGATGTTCGCCGATACGGATGAGCTCGTCGCCCTCGCCGAAGCTGGCGCCTCCCACGACGGAGTCTACTTCACCCATATCCGCGGCGAGGCGGACACCCTCCTCGACGCCATCGCCGAGGCCATTGAGATCGGCCGCCGCGCCGGGGTCGCTGTCCAGCTCTCCCACCTGAAGGCACAGGGCCGTCAGAACTGGGGGAAGATCGAGGCCGTGCTCGCGGCCGTTGAGAGGGCGCGCGAGGATGGGATAGACGTCACCTACGATGTCTACCCCTACACCGCCTGGAACACCGGCCTGGGGCAGTTGCTTCCCTCGTGGGCCCGTGAGGGCGGCGCGGAGGCGATCCTCGCTCGCCTCAGTGACCCAGCCTCCCGAGCCCAAATCCGAAGCGAAATCGCGGCCGCAGCCGACGCCGACCCCGGCCGCTGGGAGCAGCGCCTGCTCGCCTCCGTTGACAGCCAGGCCAACCGTCCGCTCCAGGGCCTCACCATCGCAGAGATCGCCGCACGCCGAGATGCCGCACCGGAAGACGTCGTGATCTCCCTTCTGCTGGAGGAACGCTGCAATGCGAGCATGGTCGGGTTCGGCATGTCCGAGGAAGACGTCCGCCGCGCGCTGGCGCATCCGCTGGCGATGATCGGCTCCGATGCCGCCGCCAGTGCCCCCTACGGGATACTCGGGAAGAGCCACCCACACCCCCGCAGCTACGGTACCTTTCCCCGCGTCCTGGGGCATTACGCACGAGACGAGAACCTCTTCCCGCTCGAGGAAGCCGTGGCCAAGATGACATCCCGCCCCGCGGCCAGGCTCGGCCTGACGGATCGCGGCCGCATCGCCCCCGGCATGGCGGCCGACCTCGTCGTCTTTGACCCCGACATAATCACCGACCGGGCGACCTACAACTCGCCACATCAGTACGCAGCAGGCGTGCAGTTCGTCATCGTCAACGGCGTGTTGGAGCTTCAGGGGGAGGAGCACCGAGGGCGGAGGGCGGGGAGCGTGCTGGCGAGGAGCTAGGCCTTACTGGCTGGTCGGGCTACGCGCACATCCGCAGCCACTGAGCCACCAGACCGGGCAGCACGGCAGAGCGGGCAAGGATGAACTCCGCGGCCGAGCACAACTCCTCCTCAGAGATGCCCCACTCCGGCGGCACATCTCCGATAGCCCGCCAAGCGACGGCAGCCGCCGCGTCGGCGGCATCGTGGCAACGGCGTTGCGCCGCGCCCGCTACGGCGGCAAGGCTTAGCAGCCCCTTCGCGGCGGGCGCGTCATGCCGCACATAGCGCTCGTCCCGTAGGCACCGCCAGTCGGAGACAGGTCCCTTGGCGAACCAGAATGGATGTCCCCAGTCTAATGCCCAGAGGCGGTTCTCGCTGTCGAGAAGCAGGTTGCGGTAGGGTTGATCGTGGTCGCCGGGATTGAGACAGAGCAGATTCGCGGTCAGAAAGAGACGGGCCAGGACCACGGCGTTGGACTGCTGGGAGATGGGTACTTGGTCGTGGGTAACAGGCTGGGCGTCGTCGATCCACCGCGACGCAAGACACCGCGCGGGTGCTGGCGGCAATGGAGGACTTGTGTCGTATGTGAGCGATGGGTTCGCCGCCAGGAACCGCTGTGTGACGGTCACTACACGGAAGTGGGGTGTTCTTACACCGAGCGAACGCGCTACCCGGCTGGCCAGTAGTTCGGCCGCCAACGGGCGTCTCCCGAACTTCGGGGCTGGGTTATCCGGGAACTTGACCGCGTAGACGAAGCCGTCGCTGAGGCGAATCCGCTGCGGCTGTGAGTCGCCGCCGTGCCCCGCCCGGGGAACGGGGCCCAGG
>DAOVEW010000022.1 GCA_030668755.1 Bacillota bacterium
GTAGGGGACGACGGTTCGCTCCCAGCGCTCGCCGAGCGCATCGTCTCGCCACCGGGAGACATCCGGCCAGTCGCTGACCTGGATCGTTTGCTCCTTGCCCTCCCAGTCCGGCAGGTGCTGCCAGACCTCTTCCATGGTGTGGCTCAGGATTGGCGCCAGCGCCTTGGCCAGGGTGCTGGCGAGCACCCAAAGGGCCGTCTGCGCCGACCTTCGCCCTGAGCTGGCCGAGGCGTAAGTATAGAGTCTGTCCTTGAGCAAGTCAAGATAGATCTGGCTCAAGTCTACGGCGCAGAACTCGTGGACGCGGTAGTAGACCTGGTGGAACTCAAAATGCTCATAGGCCTGCCTACAGCGCTCTACAAGCCCGGCCAGCCGGTGAAGAATCCAGCGATCGACCTCCCGCATGCTCTCCGGGGGCAGGGCATCGCGCCCCGGGTCGAAGTCGTAGAGGTTGGCCAGCATGAAGCGGAGGGTGTTGCGCAGCCGGCGGTAGCCGTCAACTACCTGGCTGAAGATGTCGTGGCCGGTGGGCATGTCCTCCTTGAAGTCTACGTAGGAAACCCAGAGGCGCAGGATCTCAGCGCCGAAGTCGCGGACGACGTCCTGGGGATCGATTGCGTTGCCGAGGCGCTTGGACATCTTGCGGCCCTCGGCGTCGAGGACGAAGCCGGTCGTCAGCACGGTGCTGTACGGCCGGCCGCCCTGGCTGATCAGCGAGTTCCAGAGCGAGAGCTGGAACCAGCCGCGGTACTGATCGTGGCCCTCGAGGTACAGATCCGCGGGCCAGCGTAGCTCCGGGCGGGTCTTGAGCACGGCCGCGTGACTCGAGCCGGACTCGAACCAAACGTCGAAGATGTCTTGCTCGCGGCGGAAGCGGCCGCTGCCGCACTGGCGGCACTTCGTTCCCACGGGGACGAGGTCTTCAATCGGCGTGGTGAACCAGGCCCCCGTGTCATTTGCGCGCACGAGTTCGATCGCGCGCGCAATCACCTCGTCGCTCAGGAGCTCGTGGCTGCAGTCCTCGCAGTACAGGGTCGGGATCGGGATGCCCCATGCGCGCTGGCGAGATATGCACCAGTCGGGCCGGTCCTCCATCATACCGCGTATTCGCTGCCGGCCCCAGGGCGGGACCCAGGTGACGTCGTCAACTTCGGCGAGCGCCTGCTCGGTAAACGGTTCGAGGTTCACAAACCACTGCTTGGTCGCACGGAAGATGACGGGCGACTCGCAGCGCCAGCAGTGGGGATACTGGTGGCGGTAGTCCTCGGCCTTTAGAAGCATGCCGCGCCGGCGCAGCTCCTCCACGATCTTGGGGTCGGCCTCGGTGTGCGAGAGGCCGGCGAACTCGCCTCCCTCGTCGGTGAACACGCCGCGCTCGTCCAGGGGCTGGAGCGTGGGCAGGCCGTACTTGCGGGCGGTGTCGAAGTCCTCGCGGCCGTGGCCGGGGGCAGTGTGGACGCATCCCGTGCCCTGTTCGAGGGTGACGTAGTCGGCGAGCACGACCGGCACCTCGCGTTCCACGAAGGGGTGCTTCAGCCGACCGCCCTCGAGGGCAACGCCCTTCACCTCCGATACCACCTCGTAGTCGCCGATGCCGACGGCGCCCATGGTGGTCGCCAGCAGCTCTTTCGCCAGCACGAGGTGCTCCTCGGGCGTGCGGACCAGGACGTAGAGCAGTTCGGGGTGGAGCGCGACCGCGGCGTTGGCGGGCAGCGTCCAGGGGGTGGTGGTCCACACCGCGAAGGAGACGGGACCGACGGCTGGGACGCCGTCCAGGGATCTCTCCGGAAGAGAAACCACCGGAAAACGGATGTGGACGGAAGGGGATGTCGCTTCCTTGTATTCGAGCTCGGCATCGGCGAGTGCCGTCTCGCACTCGGGGCACCAGTGAACCGGCTTGAGCCCGCGGTAGACGCACTTCCTCTTGACGAATGCGCGGAATGCCTCGAGGACGGCTGCCTCGTACTCCGCGCTCATGGTGAGGTAGGGGTGATCCCAGTCGGCGCGGACGCCAAGCCGGCGGAACTGCTGACGCTGGACGCCGACATAGCGGCGCGCGGTCTCCGCCGAGCGGGCGCGCAGCTCCGTGCGGTCGATCTCGTGTCTATCTATGTCGAATGTGCGAATGGCCGCGATCTCGGTCGGCAGGCCGTGGTTGTCCCAGCCGGGAACGAAGGGGACGTCGAAGCCCTGCAAGGTCTTGTACTTGACGACGACGTCCTTGAGTATCTTGTTGAGGGCCTGTCCGAGGTGGATGTCGCCGTTGGAGAAGGGCGGCCCGTCGTGCAGTATGTACTGCGGCGCGCCCTTGCGGCAGCGTCGGACGGTCTCGTAGAGCGAGATCTCCTCCCAGAACTGCTGGATGCGCGCCTCGAGCTCTGAGAGGTTAGCCCGCATGGGGAAGTCAGTTCTCGGCAGGTTGAGTGTTTCTCGATAATCGTGCGTCTTCGCCATCAGACAGCTTTCCTTGTAGAGATCAGGATCGGCTCCTCGACGCGTGTGGTCGGCAGGACTGGCGTCTCCGGGCGGCGGAGCGGGACAAGACCGGGTGCGCCGGGCACACGGGACCGGTTCCGCCCCCGCGGCCGGCCACTGAGTTTACCAGATGGCGGGCCGCGACACCAGTGGGCCCGGACGGACCGTCGCTGCGGCTCCAGGAGCAGGAGCGGGAACACCCGCGGACAAGAAGACGCGGATTCAAGCGGCTGTACATGTCGCATGGAGGAGGAACTCTGGTGAGGAAGAGCCGGGCGCGGCGCCGGTCAGCGGCGCCGAAGTATGATGTCGTCTATTCGCAGGACCTAGTCACTCCGCATGTGAAGTGGGCCGATCCGTATGTCAACGGCCCAATTCGCGCGTTCTTTGTCTCCAGTGTGGACGAAGGGCGCGTAGTCGTCGAGCTAATGCAGCGGCTCACTCTTGACCCACGAGTCGTGAGCATTGACCCGCGGTGGGACGTAAACCGCTGGTGCATGGACAGATACGCGGATTTCGACGGACGCGAGCCGAAGGACTACTCGAAATCATACGCGGTCTTGGAGGCGGAGCTCAAGGCGAACGCTCGGTACGATGTGTTGGTGATGCACAGCGTACTCGGGTGGAACCACATCCCGAAGCGGCTGCGAGAGCTGATCGAAGCGCGAGTTCGCCGCGGCGAGGGGCTGGTGCTCGTCCATCCCCACCTGGGAGAGGACGAGCGCGACAAGAGCCTCTGGAAGCTCTCGCCCCTTACCCAGGTGGAGTCGACGCGGCTCGATGGCCCGGGCGCAGGCGTAGATGAGGGTTATCCGCGGCCACCGCAGGAAGCCATCTCGGGGCGTGCCTGGCGCAGGGCCGCGGACCACTACGTCGTGGACGGCATACCGTTCGAGGCACTGCCCTATCCGGCCCTGAAGCATTACCTGTATAAGCTGGGCAAGGACTCGCAGGCTCTGGTAACCGGCGAGGGCGGCGCCCCGGTCGTTGCGGTCAAGCAGTACGGGAAGGGGCGGGTCGTCGCGCTCGGTTACCACAACTACGCGCTGTTCCCCGAACTGGCTGCGCACCGCGGCGAGCTGAGGGAGGACTTCGGGGAGTACCTATACAGCCTGCGAGGGCGCGCCGTCGTCTGGGCGGCGCGCAGGGAGCCTGGAGTGCGAGTCCTGGACATTTCTCCCTCAGCCCCGCAGTTTGGGCCGAACGAGGTACAGGAAGGGCGCGTCGTGGTACGCCTCGCAAACGCTGGCAGGGCACGGCGTGCCCAGCTTGCGGTCACGATGGGAAATGAAGACGCTGAGACAGAGGAACAGGTCCGCAGGTCGGTCAGGCTGAGCCGCGGTGAAACAGAGGTCAGCCTGCCGCTTCCCCGTGGACCGGCGGCCAGCGGACGACACTGCGTCGAAGTGATCGTGAGCACCGACGGCAAGAGGCAGGACTGGGGCACAGCCATCTACCAGGTAACGCGCCCAGCGCGAGTGACCAAGGTGCTGCTGGAGCCCGACTCGGTGGCCGCGGGGCGGACGCTGCGCGGCCGGGCCCGGGTCACGGGGAAGCCGCGAGGGATGACCCTCGTCAGTGAGCTGTGGGACCAGAGCGGCAGGCTTCTGGATCGAAGCGCTCGCGAGGTGCGATCGGGAAGAGAAGTCAGGTTCAGCGTGAGGTGCCCGGAGGCGCTCACCAATGTCGGCTGGGTGAAGTGTCGGCTGATGGACGGAGACCGATACGTGGACGAGGCGCGGGCGGAGGTCGCGCTCACCGCACCGCGGCGCAGGTGGGAGGACTACGAGGTAAACGTGCCGTGGCTGCACGGCGGCATGCGCCCGTGGACGGATCTGATCGAAGACCAGTATCGGAAGGCCGGTGTCACGAGCACGTCCGATCCCCGCCTGAACTTCCTCCTCACCGTGTCGCTCGAAACGCCTGGCTTCGGCGTCTACTGGTATCGGCGCCGGCCCTACCTCGAGCGGAAAGCACACTACGCGAGGACGAAGGACCCGAAGTACCTGGCGCGAGTGCCCTGCATACACACAGACGACTTCCGCCGGCCGGTGGCGCGCGCGATACAGCGGGGCATCCCGGCCGTGCTGAAGTACAGCCCACTCGCCTATTACCTGGCAGATGAATCCTCCATCACTTGCTACGAGGACGCCTTCGATCTCTGCTGGAGCGACGCCACGTTGGCCGAGTTCAGGAAGTGGCTGCGGCGGCAGTACGGCAGCCTCTCGAAGCTCAACGCGGAGTGGGGCACACGGTATCGGAGCTGGCAGAAGGTGATGCCCGTGACCTGGGAAGAGGCGCAGAAGCGCAGCAACCCCGCTCCCTGGGTCGACCACAGGTTGTTCATGAACAAGACGCTGGCAGAGGGCTTCGCGTACGCCTGCCGGCAGGCCCGCAGGGCGGACCCGAAGGGCCTGATGACGATCTCGGGCACGCAGATGCCGGGGTCTCACAACGGCTGTGACTGGTGGCAGCTCGATCAGATCATCGACTACCTGCAGCCGTACTCTGTGGGCGGCCAGGACGAAATGCACCGCTCGTTCAACCCCGGGCTCATCCTAACGGGATTCACCGGCTACACACTCTCCGGGGCGCCTCTCGAATATGAGATATGGCACCGGTTCTTCCACGGTCACCGCGGCGCGTCGATCTTCTGGGGTTACTCATTCGTGGACCCGGACCTGACACTCAACGCCCAGGGCAGGTCACTGGCCAAGTGCTTCGGCGAACTGCGGGGCGAGGGCCTGTCGCGGATCGTGAACCGGCTCCGGCGTCAGCACGACAAGATCGCCATCCACTTCTCGATGGCGAGTGGGCACGTGTGGTGGATTCGAGACGGGAAGCTCCAGTATGACGGCCTCGAGTACGGCCGACGTACCTCGCGGAGCTTCGCTCGGTTCGTAGATAACCGCGTCGCGTGGGGCCAGATACTCGAGGACCTGGGGTACCAGTATGACTACGTGTCCTACGAGCAGGTGGGGAATGGGGAGCTGCGTGGCTTCCGGGCGCTGATACTCCCGGCCTCAGTCGCGCTGTCGGGGCAGGAGGTCGAGAGCATCAGGGAGTTCGTGAGGCGAGGCGGCCTCGTCATCGCAGATGTGCTCCCGGGGACCACCGACGAGCATGGTAAGCCGCAGCCGCAAGGGCAGCTTGACGACGTCTTCTCGGCACCGCGCCGCGGGCGGGCGCGCGCGGTCTGCCTGGACAGATGGCTCGACGGCTACGGAGAGGCGCGCTTGAGGGCCGAAGGTGAAGAGACGCGAAAGACGGTACGCGGCCTGCTCGAACAAGCCAATGTCCGGCCCCGGGCTGCCGTAACCGGTGCGCACCGGAGTCACCCGGTTGGCGTGGAGCGAGTCAACTGGCGTGGAGGTGGCGTTGAGATCATTGGTCTCCTCAAGGAGCTGAGAGCCGCGTTCCGAGAGAGCGCGGACGGGACATCGGGATATGTACTGAAGAAGGGAATGAAGACGGCCGAGAGGGTGCGCGTGCGACTGCCGAAGGAGGGACACTGGTACGACCTGCGCGACCACAGATATATTGGAGTGCGGGACGAAATCAGGACCACGCTGCGAGAGGCCGACCCGAAGCTGTACGCGATGCTTCCGTACCGAGTGCGGGGCCTGTCGCTGTCGCTCGAGGGAGGCCGGTCGCCCGGCGATCTCGTACGGTACGAGGCGAAGGTGAAGGCGGGCCGCGCGCGCCCTGTCCGTCACGTGCTCAAGCTGGAGGTTCTCGGTCCCGATGGCGCGAAGCGGTCGCTCTACTCGCGCAACATCGAGACGCGAGGGGGTGTAGCGCGAGCACAGTTGCGCCTGGCGCTCAACGATGAGCCGGGGGAGTGGCGGATCGTGGTGACGGACGTCTTCTCGGGGGAGAGCGCGGAGAAGAGCTGGACGGTCCGCTGAGCGGAAGTCACGGCCGGAGCAGCGGTGAGAAGACGGGGGCACCCGCAGGAAGGCGGGCGCCCCTCCGATATGTGGCCGACGCCGAACTACCAGCCCAAGTTCAGCCCCGAAAACTCTCCACTGTGGAGTGACCGAAGCCGCGACATTTCCTCCTCAGTCAGCCTACTCCCGGCCGCCGCCGCGTCATCCTCGAGATGCGCGATTGAGACGGTGCCTGGTATGGCCGTGGAGACCGCGTCGAAGGAGAGCACGAATTGGAGTGCGGCCTGCGCGACGGTCCGGCCCGAGCGCTCGGTCAGGAAGTGGAGCTCCTTCACCAGGCCCTGGCGCCGAGCGGTCAGCTCATCGCCCCAGCGCTCACGGGGATCGTCATTCTTCGCCTTGGAATCAGGCTTCAAATCGCCGCCGAGCATGCCCGAATCAAGCGGGACCTTGATAATGACCCCGACGCCCTCTTCCTTGGCCTTCGGGAAGAACCGGTGGGCCGGCTCTTGGTGGAACAAGTTGAACATGATCTGAATAGCGCCTACATTCCAGCGGGCGATGGCGTCCATGCCGAACTGCCCGTCGTCGAGCGAGATGCCGTAGAAACGGATCTTTCCCTGCCGCTTGAGTTCTTGCAGTGCCCCGAGGAGGTCTTCGTCATCGAGCACCGACGGCTTGGGGCTGTGGAGCTGATAGACGTCCACGTAGTCCGTCTGGAGGCGACGGAGGCTACCCTCGAGCGCGCTGCGCATGTGATCCACGCTCCACTCCTTGCTGATCTCTCCGTCCTCGGCAACCACGGTACCGAACTTGGTGGCGATGATAAGGTCATCGCGGCGAGGCCCGAGCGCCTTCCCAAGCCATTCCTCGCTGCGGCTTTGGCCGTAGAAGTCAGCGGTATCGAAGAAGTTGATCCCCAGATCGAGCGCGCGACGAAGCAGCGGCGCGTAATCCGCCTGCGGATCATACCCGAGCGGACCGCAGCCCAGCCCTATCTCTGAAACGCGAAGCCCGGTCTTGCCGAAGTCTCGATACTCCATGTCTGTTCTTCTCCTGTCGGGTGTCAGGTAGTGCGCGCCTCTCCCTTTGGTGGAGGGCACGCGAGCTCCTTGTTCTGAGTCGTCTCAGAGGAAAGAGCAGGTTCAGATCAGAAGATACCCGCAGCACGGAAGGGAGCCATGTCACATGAAAATCGGTGCAATGACGAGTTCGTTTCGCAAGCCTTTTGGCGAGGCACTTGAAGCTGCGGCCGCGCTGGAGGTGGACGGAGTGCAAATCTGGGCGACCAACATCACCTACTACGATCCAGACCGTCCCGTCGGGGAGCTCGATCCGGACCTGACCACCGATGCCGATAAGCAGAAGCTTCGCGAGACTCTGAGCCGCCTCGGCATGGATATCTCCGCGCTCTGTGGTGACCTCGGGCGCGGGTTCGTCAAGCCGGATCACATCGCGGAGGACGTCGCCAAGACCAAGCGGATGATGGACCTCGCGAAGTCGCTGGGCGTGAAGGTGCTCACCTCTCACATCGGCCGCATCCCAGAGGACCCCAACGACCCCGCCCACAAGGTCGCCACCGAAGCACTGGAGGCCATCGGCGCCTATGGTGATCGCATTGGCGTCTTCCTTGCAAGTGAGACCGGCCCCGAGTCCGGCGCTGCACTGGCCACCTTTCTCCGCGGCCTGAAGGCCAAGTCCATCCGTGCCAACTACGATCCAGCGAACATGGTGATGAACGGCTTCGATCCGGTCCAGGGGGTCTACGACCTGAGCGACCTGATCGTCCACACCCACGCCAAGGACGGGATCGGCCCAGGGCCGAACCGGGGCGAGGTCCCGCTGGGTGAGGGCGATGTGGACTGG
>DAOVEW010000204.1 GCA_030668755.1 Bacillota bacterium
CATCGTCGATCTCAAGCAGGAGCGCATCGCGCTGCTCGAGGCCCGCCGTCTCGACATCCCGGTGGTTGCCATCGTCGACACCAACTGTGACCCCGACGAGGTGGACTACCCCATCCCCGGCAACGACGACGCCATCCGCGCTATACGCCTCATCACCGGAAAGATGGCCGATGCGGTCGCGGAAGGAAGCGCCGAGCACGAGAGCCGTCAGGCCGAGCTTGCCGCAACTGAAGAGGCCGCCGCCGAAGCCCCCGCGGAAGCAGTGCTGGCTGTCGCAGCGAGCGGCGAAGAAGCAGCCGCGGTTGTTGCCGAGGCGGACATATCAGCGGAGGCGCCCCCACCTGAGCCGGAGGCCGCTGCCATCTCTGAGGCGGTGCCCGCCGCAGCGAAGGAGGAGCCTGCTGCAGAAGAGATGGTTCCCTCGGCCGAGCGCGAGGTTGATCGTCGGGAGGACATCGGCGGCGAGGTGGAACTCACATAGCTCAACATTGAGATCCGGATTTGTCAAGGCAGGAGGACTACATTGCCGATAACCGCGCAGCAAGTTCAAGAGCTTCGCAGCAAGACCGGCGCCGGCATCATGGACTGCAAGCGGGCCCTCGAAGAGGCGGGCGGCGACGTGGAGAAGGCCGTCACCGTCCTGCGTAAGCAGGGCATCGCCCGCGCAGACGCTCGGCTTTCGCGGGCCACCACCGATGGCGTCGTCGCTTCCTACATCCACGCGGGCGGCAAGATAGGGGTGCTCGTCGAGGTCAACTGCGAGACCGACTTCGTCGCTCGCACCGGGGAATTCCAGGAGCTGGCCCGCAATCTCGCAATGCACATCGCGGCCGAGCACCCTCGCTTCCTGCGGCAGGAGGACGTTCCCGACGATGTCATCGAGAAGGAGAAAGAGGTCTACCGCGCGCTTGCCATCAAGGAAGGCCGGCCGGAGAAGGTCCTCGACCGCATCGTGGAAGGCCGCTTGAAGAAGTTCTACTCCGAAGCCTGCCTTGTGGATCAACCCTATGTCCGCGACGATCAGAAGACCGTCGGCGACCTGACCAAGGAAGCCATAGCGCAGCTCGGCGAGAATATCGTTGTGCGGCGGTTCGTGCGCTATCAGCTCGGCGAAAGCAACGCGAGCTAAAGCCTGTCGGGGAGACTGCAGTGTCGGATGCGCACTACAAGCGGGTGCTGCTGAAGCTCAGCGGAGAGAGCTTCGCCGGCGACGCGGGGTTCGGCATCGATCCCGACGTCGTCCACGGCATTGCCGGGGAGATTGAGGAGTCCCGCGAGCTCGGCGTGGAGCTGGGCGTCGTCGTCGGGGCCGGCAACTACCTGAGGGCCCGCTCCAACTCGCTCCACGACATCGAGCGCACGACCGCAGACTACATGGGTATGCTCGCCAGCGTGCTGAACTGCCTGGCCCTCCAAGCCTCCCTCGAGGCCCTCGCAGTAGACACGCGGGTCCTCTCCGCTATTGAGATGCGGGAGGTCGCCGAGCCCTACATCAGGCGCCGGGCCATGCGCCATCTCGAAAAGGGCCGCGTGGTCATCTTTGCCGGCGGCACCGGCAACCCGTACTTCACAACCGACACCGCCGCCGCTCTCCGCGCTGCTGAGATCGGCGCGGAAGCGCTCCTGAAGGCCACGACCGTGGACGGCGTCTACGACCGCGACCCGAAGCTGCACGCGGAGGCGAAAAAGCTCCAGCGTGTCACCTATATCGAGGCGCTCAACGCGGGGATAAAGGTGATGGACGCCACCGCAATCTCGCTCAGCATGGACACGAAGATACCGGTCATCGTGTTCGATCTGCGCACGCGAGGGAACATCAGGCGGGTCTTGCTCGGCGAGGAGATCGGCAGCATCATAAGCTGACCAGGCCGAAGGGAGGAGTTCCGTGCCCGACGACGCGATCGCGAAAGTCATGAAGGAAAGCGACAGGCGTATGCTGGACGCTATTGATGCCACCAAGCGCGAGTTCGCGATGATCCGCACCGGACGCGCGAACCCCGCGATCCTCGACCGGGTCCGCGTTGACTACTACGACGAGATGGTGCCAATCAAGCAGGTCGGCACCATCAGCGCTCCAGAGCCGCGCCTCCTGATGATCGTGCCTTGGGACAAGTCCATGATCAAGAAGATCGTAGGCGCGATCACCAGTTCCGACCTGGGCCTCAATCCGAACAGCGACGGCAACGTGATACGCATCCCGCTGCCCCAGCTCACCACGGAGCGCCGCAAGGAGCTGGCCCGCATGGTCGCACGGAAAACCGAGGACGGCAAAGTCGCCATCCGCAATATCCGTCGCGACACTGTTGACAAGCTCCGATCCATGCAGAAGGACGGCGATATCTCAGAGGACGACCTCCGCCGATACCAGGAGCAAGCCCAGAAGATCACGGACGCGCACATCGAGCAGCTCGACGAGGTGGCCGAGATCAAAGACCGGGAGATCATGGAGGGATGAGCCGCCCCTCGGTGATTGCCCGCACGCTGGCTGAGGCGCGGCGTATCCTGGAGGCAGCCGGGGCGCATGAGATCGCCGTGAAATACACCTCGCCGCCCTCGAAGCCGCCGCTTGCGGGGCCGCAGCGGGTCCTGCGGGAGCGGGCCACCTCGGAGGGCATCGAGCTCGTCGCCGCCGCCTGCGTTCCGTCCCCGGAAGGGAAGACCTCTGACGAGTAACTCATCCCCCGAGCTGTCGGAGAAGGACCTCAGGGAGCGTCTCGACCCACAGCGCGTGCCCCGTCACATCGCCGTTATCATGGACGGCAATGGCAGGTGGGCGCACCGGCGCGGCCTGCCGCGCCTCGAGGGGCACCGCGCCGGCCGGGAGAGCATCCGCGAGACGATACGAGTCTGCTCCGACGCAGGCACCGAATTCCTCACCCTCTACACCTTCTCGGCCGAGAACTGGCAGAGACCGAAGGATGAAGTCCAGGCCCTCATGGTGCTCATTGAGCACTCGCTGCGCGCCGAGACGCCGCGCCTGCACGGGGAGAACGTGCGTGTCCGTCTCCTCGGTGACATGGAAGGCCTCCCGCGCTCGCTCCAGGACGAGATCCGGCGCATGGAAGATCTGACCAGGGCCAACGACCGGCTGACCCTCCAGCTTGCCATCAACTACGGCGGCCGCCAGGAGATACTGCACGCAGTCCGGGCAGTCGCGGCCGAGGTCGCCGCCGGCCGGCTCTCCCCGGAGGAGATAGACGAGTCCCATTTCGTCCGCCACCTCTACCGCTCGGACGCGCCCGACCCCGATCTGCTCATCCGCACAGGCGGGGAGTGGCGTGTGTCGAACTACCTTCTGTGGCAGATCGCGTACACCGAGATCTACGTCACGCCGGTGCTGTGGCCCGACTTCCGGGCGGTGCATGTCTGCGAGGCACTCCTCGACTATCAGCGGCGCGAACGGCGCTTTGGTGGAGTGGAGAATGTTGCCTAAGGCCTACGGGAAGACTGCCATCTTCGTAGTCGTCCTCGTGCTCTTGCTGGCGCTCGACACCGTCCGCGCGCTCGAGGGCCTGCCACTCCTCATCCTCGCGCTCGCGCTGGCGCTTCTCGCTACCGACCGGCTCCGCGTCTGGCTCCGCGCGCATGAGCGCGTCGGCCTCGCCATGCTCCCGTTCATGGCCGCAGCCCTCGCCTTGCTCGTCGTCTTCTGTCGCGGCCGCAACCTCTCCCAGGGCGTTCTCCTCCTCATCACCATCGCGCTCGTCTTCGATATTCTGCTCGCCGCGCTCGCACTCATCGGCGAGGCGAGCAAGCGCGGCGGCCGCGGTGTTCTGGAGTTCGTCGGCCTGGCCGGTATCGGTATCGTCGTCGGCCTCGTGCTGTCCCTGGTGTTCCTCGTGCAGGTGGGCTGCCTCGGCGGAACGAGCCTAGCACAGCCTTGAAAGGTCCCATGGCTTGCCCCAGGCGAATTGCGCTGCTCGGCTCGACCGGTTCCATCGGCCGCCAGACGCTGGACGTGGCAGCGGCCTTCCCGGACCGATTTAGCGTTGTGGCCCTCGCCTGTCGCAGGTCCGCGGACCTCATTGCGGCCCAGGCGCGCCGGCACGGGGCGGCCCTCGTCGCGCTCGACGACGCGAACGCCGCACAGCAAGCAGCAACAGCCCTTC